>NZ_JBHWUU010000084.1:0-43236 GCF_042737375.1 Streptomyces sp. NPDC060000 | reverse complement strand
AAACGTTCGTGTAATTGTTTACTAACCCTGTATCCCCCCCCGGTAAGGGGGGCCGTTTTGCTAACCCCGCTGCGGGGCCGACGTCGTTCGTACGGCAGCCGACTCCCCGGCCCACCAGACACCCCGGCCCACCCAACGCCCTCCCGCTCCCACCCGCCGCACCAAGCCCCACCGCCTCCCCACTCACCACGCCCCCACACCCGTTCCAGCCAGCCAGCCCGTGCGGCCTGCCCGCGGCGCTTCCACGGGCGCCGAACTCAGGGCATCCGTCCCAGCCTGTGCGGCCTGTCCGCGCCGCCTCCGCGGCCACCCCGCTCAGGGCATCCGTCCCCGGCGGTCCGGCCGGGTTGAGACCCCGCCGTGCCGCTCCCACGGGCCACCGCGGCCAGGGCTCCGTCCCCGTCAGTCCGTGCGGCCTGCCCGCGGCGCTTCCGCGGGCGCCGAACTCAGGGCATCCGTCCCAGCCTGTGCGGCCTGTCCGCGCCGCCTCCAGGGCATCCGTCCCCGGCGGTCCGGCCGGGTTGAGACCCCGCCGCGCCGCCCCCACGGGCCACCCCGGCCAGGGCGTCCGTCCCCATCCGACCGCACCTCCTCCTCGGTCGCAGCCGAAGCGCCTCGCTCCTACCCGACCGCACCGCCTCCTCGACCGCCACTGCCGACGTGTGCGTCCTGCCCGCACCGCCTCCGGGGCACATGCGCACCGTCTCTGGGACCCGGCGCCCGCCGGTGTGTCGCGCCCGCCCGACAGCGCTGCCTCCTCGGCCACCGCCGCCGACGCGCACCCTTCCTGCCCGGCCGCACCGCCTCCGGGGGTGTCACCGCAGATGCGCGCACCCCCGGCCGCACCGCCCTCCGGGCCGTCATCGCCGACCAGTACCCCTCCCGCCCAGGCGTACGGCCTCCTCAAGGTCGACTCGCACCACTCTGCTCGTCGGCGCTGCTTCAACGGCCGCCACCACATACGCGCGCCCCTCCCGCCTGCCGCACCGCCCCCTGCACCCCCACTACAAACGCGCACCCGTCCCAGTCCAGCCGGGTCGCCCCCCAGATCACCGCCACCAACACGCGCCCCACCTCGCGCACCCACCCCACGCGCCCCACCCCTAGCTCCCCGCACGCAGCGACGCCACCCTCGCGCGCCCTCTCGACGAGCGCAACCTTCCAGCGCCACCACAAGCCACAAGCCACAAGCCACAAGCCACAAGCCCCGCTCGCCGCACCCGCGCCACTCCCGAACACCTCGCGCCGCCCACCCGAGCGGTCACGCCGCCGCACGCCACAACTCCGTTCATCCGTCGCGGCAGGCACGCGCCTTCCGAACAACTCCTCTCCACCCGGGCGGATTTCGACCTCCCGGGCCCGGCCACTCCGACCGATCGGCGGTTCGGCGCCTCGAACAGGCGCCCCTCACCTGCGAGTTCACCCGTCAGATGACCACGTGCCGCCCGTGCACGCGCAGTTCGCCGCAGGGCCCGCGCACAAGAAATTCCTGTCCGAATCATTGACGCTCCCTCAACCCCCTCGTACCTTGTGCCAGCAAGCGCTTTCTTGAAACGATTCATGCAAGCGGCAACGACGCTGCGGGGAGGGCCCGACTGTGGGAACCAGCAGGAATGTTGAGAGGCGAACGATCCTGAAGGCCGCGGGGGCGACGGCGGCCACACTGGGCCTGGCCGCGACCACGGGGTGCGGGGGAGACAGTGGTACGTCGGCGGACGGGACCGTCACGATCCGTTACGCGTGGTGGGGTTCCGAGGACCGTGCCCAGCGGATCAACAAGACCATCGCGCTCTTCGAGAAGAAGTATCCGAAGATCAAGGTGAAGACGGACTTCCAGCCCTATGGCGACTTCTGGAAGAAGTTCAACACCCAGGCCTCCGGTGGCAATCCGCCGGATGTCTTCCAGAATGCCATTGGATTCCTGCGCAAATACGACGCGAAGAATGTGCTGCTGGATCTCGGCGGGCAGGTCAAGGCGGGCAATCTCTCCATGGACGGCTTCCGGGCCGGTCTCGACAAGTTCGGCGAGGTCGACGGCAAGCTCCTCGGCGTCCCGGTCGGTTCCAACTCGATGTCCCTGGTGATCGACAAGCCCGTCTACACCAAGGCCGGCGTGAAGCCCGTACAGGGCTGGACCTGGGACGACTTCGACGCGGCGATGAAGAAGATCCGCGACAGGACGGGCCGCGCCGGCGACAGCGGCATGTACGGCGTGATGTACCTGTACGACCTCTATCTGCGGCAGAACGGCAAGGCGTTCTTCACCCAGGACGGTCTCGGCTTCACCGAGGCGGATCTGACGGACTGGTGGACGAAGGCCAAGAAGGGCGTCGAGGAGGGGCTCTACGCAGATCCCAAGAAGGTCGCCCAGATCAAGCCCAAGTCGGCGGTCTCGGGTGAACTCGCCGCCAGCGAGTTCACCTGGGACAACTTCACCGTGCGCTACACCTCCGAGGGCAAGAGCGAGTACGGTCTGGCGCCCATTCCGACCACGGACGGCAAGAAGACCGGTCAGTACCTCGGGTCCCTGATGCTCAGCGCGTCCAAGCGGACCCAGCACCCCAAGGAGGTCGCCCGGTTCATCGACTTCATGGTGCACGAGCCCGAGGTCGCGAAGATCATGGGCTACGACCGCGGTGTGCCGGCGACGCAGGCGCAGTACGACGCGTTCCAGCCGACCGACGAGGTCAACAAGGCGATCGCGGCCTACGAGGAGTCCCTCGTGAAGGCGGGGGTCCTGGAGCAGATCACCCCGCACCCGAACGGCGCCGACATCTGTGAGGCGGCCTTCCTGCGTATCGCCGAGGAACTGGCCCTGGGAACCCGCTCGGTGAGCGAGGCCGTCAAGCAGTTCTTCACCGAGTCGAAGACGGCTCTCGGCAGCTGATGGGAACCACCGTGACACACGCCCCTGCGATGGAGGACCTGGTCAAGGACTCCGAGCCGCGGCACGGTCCGGTCGACTCCTCGCGCCCCGCCGCCCTCAAGCGGCGGGGCCGCCGGGAGAACCTGGCCGGCTATCTCTTCATGTCCCCGTGGATCGCCGGATTCCTGCTGCTGACAGCGGGACCGATGGTCGCCTCGCTCTACTTCGCGTTCACCGACTACAACCTGTTCGACGCGCCGAAGTGGATCGGGTTCGACAACTTCTCCGAGATGTTCGGCGACCCGCGCTGGCGCCACTCGGTGCGGGTGACGCTCTGGTACGTCGTCGTCGGTACGCCGCTCAAGCTGCTGCTCGCCCTCGGAGTGGCGCTGCTGCTCGCGCAGAAGCGGCGCGGCCAGGCCTTCTACCGGGCCGCCTTCTACGCGCCCTCACTGATCGGGGCGAGCGTCTCCGTGGCGATCGTCTGGAAGGCGATCTTCACGGACGACGCGATCGTGGACCGCACGCAGAAGGTCTTCGGGATCGATGTCGGGGGCTGGACCGGCGACCCGCAAATGATCATCTACAGCCTGGTGGCGCTCACGGTCTGGCAGTTCGGCGCCCCCATGGTCATCTTCCTGGCCGGCCTCAAACAGGTGCCGCGCGAGCTGCACGAGGCCGCCGAGGTCGATGGCGCGGGCAGGCTGCGGCGGTTCTGGAACATCACCCTGCCGATGATCTCCCCGGTGCTCTTCTTCAACGTCCTGCTGGAGACGATCCACTCCTTCCAGATCTTCAGCTCGGCGTACATCGTCGGCGGCGGCGCCGGCGGCAACGCCTGCGGTCCCGCCGACGGGTCGATGGTCTATACCTGCTACCTCTACGTCCAGGGCTTCGAGAACAGCCGGATGGGCCTGGCCTCCGCCATGGCCTGGATGCTGCTCGTCGCGGTCGCCCTGGTGACGGCGGTGCTGTTCTGGTCCCAGAAGCGCTGGGTGCACTACGAGGAGGGCGCCCGATGAGCGCGCAGGCCACCGACAGCACGCCGGCCCGGCCAACGAAGGCGGGCGACCTCCGTCGCAGGCTGCCCGGCTCCCTCGCCTGGCACATCGGGTCCCTCGCGATCCTCGCGGTGATCCTCTATCCCGTGATCTGGGTCATCGGCGGTTCCTTCAAGAAGAGCGAGGACATCGTCGGGAGCCTCGACCTCTTCCCGGGCGACCCGATCGTCTCGAACTACACGGGACTCGCCGACGGCATCGCGGACATCCCGATCTCCACCTTCTTCGTCAACTCGCTGCTGCTCGCGGTCGGCTCCGTGGTCGGGATCGTGGTGTCCTGCTCGCTGACCGCGTACGCCTTCGCGAAGATCAGGTTCGCGGGGCGCAATCTGCTGTTCACGCTGATGATCGGCACGCTGCTGTTGCCGTACCACGTGCTGCTGATCCCGCAGTACGTGCTGTTCCGCAACATGAACATGATCAACACCTACACCCCGCTCCTGCTGGGGAAGTACCTGGCCACGGAGGCGTTCTTCGTCTTCCTGATGGTGCAGTTCATGCGCAACCTGCCCAGGGAGCTCGACGAGGCGGCCCGCCTCGACGGCTGTGGACATCTGCGCATCTACTGGTCGATCGTGCTCCCGCTCTGCCGCCCGGCCCTGATCACCAGCGCGATCTTCACCTTCATCAACTCCTGGAACGACTTCATGGGCCCGCTGATCTACCTCAACGAACCCGACAAGTACACGGTCTCCCTCGGACTGAAGATGTTCGTGGACCAGGAGGGCCTGGCCAACTACGGCGGCATGATCGCGATGTCGCTGGTCGCGCTGCTGCCGGTGCTCGCCTTCTTCGTCGCCTTCCAGCGCTATCTGATCGACGGTATGGCGACGTCCGGACTGAAGGGCTGACCCGGCATGGCCGAGGCACGCGTCAGGGCCAGGTCCCCGCGCGGGGAGTCCGTCTTCGCGGAGCGGTTCGCCGTGTTCGCCGAGTGTCTCCTCACCGGGGTGTGGATCGCGGTGGCCTCGCTGGCCGTGGTCACCTACCCGGCCGCCTTCGCCGCGGGGTCGCGCCACCTGCGTCGGCGGATCGCCCATGAGACGGGCGGCCTGCGGGAGTTCGTCGCGGACTTCCGGGTGGCGGTGCGCGGCGGATGGCTCGCCGGACTCGCCGGGTGGGCGGCGGTGGCCGTGGTCTGGGTGGACGTCCGGGCGGTGCGGGCCGGGATCCCCGGCGGGCCGCCGGCCGGCGCGGTCGGCGTCCTGGCGCTGATCGGGCTCGCGGTTGCCGGCCTGCGCGCGGCGGCCGTGTGGACGCCGGGCGCGACCTGGCGGGCGCTGCTCGCCGAAGCGGGCCGCCGGACCGTGCTCGACCCCGTCGGCTCCTTCCTGATCGTCGGCGGACTGGCCGTGGTGGCCGTCTCCGCCTGGTTCGTCGCGCCGCTGGCGGCTCCCGTGCTCGGGGCCGTCGCGGCGGCGGCCGTCGCGGTGGAGGAGCGCCGCCGGCGCCGCTGACGGGCGGTGCCCCTCGACCCGGATCGGCGCTCCGGCGCCGCATCTTCGTCTGTCATGCCCCTGACCATTCGCAAGGAACCGCTCCCCGCACTGCTCCCGCACTCTTCCCCGCCCTGCTTTTCGCAACGCCTCCCGCGCTGCCTCCCGCACGGAACGGAAAGGAAAGGCTGTATCTCTATGTCTCCCATTCCCCGCAGGTCCCTCCTCAGGGCGGCCGCCGTCGCCGGTGCCGCCGCACAGTTCAGCTGGGCGCTGGGGGCGAAGGACGCCGAGGCCGCGCCCCGAGCCGCGGCGGCGGACGCGGACCCGGTGCCCCTGGACTGGCTGGAGGACGGCGGCCTCGGCGCCGCCCCCGGGTCCACACTCGGCGTGCCCTGGCCCATGGGCACGTACCAGGAGGACCAGACCTTCGCGCTGACGGACGCCGACGGCAAGGACGTCCCCGTACAGTCCTGGCCGCTCGCGTACTGGCCGGACGGATCGCTGAAGTGGACTGCCCACGCGGTCGGTTCGGGCTCCGGCAGGCTCACCCTCGCCGCCGGCACCCCCGCCGCTCCCGCCAAGAAGGTCACCGTCGACAGGAGCGGCGGCACCATCGACGTGTCGACGGGTGTCATCACCGCGAGGATCGGCAAGTCCGGTTCGACCCTCATCAAGTCCGTCACCCGCGGCTCCACCGAGATCGCCAGGAACGGCCGGCTGGTCCTGATCCGGCAGCCCGAGATCGAGGACGAGGACCAGGGCACCGTCAGGACCGAGCGTTTCGAGGGTGCCATCGACGGTGTCACCGTCGAGCAGTCCGGCCCGGTCCGCGCGGTCGTGCGCATCGACGGCAAGCACCGCAAGGGCAGCCGCAGCTGGCTGCCGTTCTCCATCCGCCTCTACTTCTACGCGGGCGCCGACTCCTTCCGCATGGTCCACACGATCACGTACGACGGGAAGCAGGAGCCCGGCAAGGCGAGCGGCGACTTCATCCGCGGGCTGGGCGTCCGCTTCACCGTCCCGATGCGCGACGAGTCCTACGACCGGCACATCCGCATCGGCGGCGAGGGCACCGGTCTGCTGCGCGAGGCGGTCAAGGGCATCACCGGTCTGCGCCGTGACCCCGGCGCGGCGGTGCAGGCGGCCCAGTACGCCGGCCAGAAGCTGCCCGACCCCGCCACCTGGGACCAGCGGGTCACCACCCGCCTCCAGTACATCCCCGAGTGGGGCGACTACACCCTCTCCCAGCTCTCCGCCGACGGCTTCACGCTCCGCAAGCGCACCAGGAAGGGCTACGGCTGGATCGGCGCCGGCGGCGGCAAGCGGGCCTCCGGGTTCGGGTACGTCGGCGGGGCGAGCGGCGGGTTCTCCTTCGGCCTCAGGGACTTCTGGGAGAAGCATCCCGCCCAGCTGGACATCCGCGACGCGCACACCGACGAGGCCGAGGTCACCCTCTGGCTCTGGTCGCCCGAGGCGCAGCCCATGGATCTGCGCTTCTACCACGACGGCATGGGGCAGGACACCTTCCCCGAACAGCTCGAGGGCCTCAACATCACCTACGAGGACTACGAGCCCGGCTTCGGCACCCCCTACGGCATCGCCCGGACCTCCGAACTCCTCTTCTGGGCCAACGAGTCGACGCCCGCCCCCGAGAAGCTCGCCGAGCAGGTCGAGGCCGTGCGGGTGCTGCCCCAGCTCGCCGCCCCGCCCAAGCAGCTCATCAAGGCCAAGGTGTTCGGCCCGGGCCTGTACGCCGAGCCGGACCGCTCCACTCCCGCCAAGGCGAAGATCGAGGATCACCTCGACTTCCTCTTCACCTACTACAAGGGGCAGGTGGAGCAGCGCCGCTGGTACGGCTTCTGGGACTACGGCGACATCATGCACACCTACGACACCGTCAGGCACACATGGCGGTACGACATCGGCGGCTACGCCTGGGACAACTCCGAGCTGTCGCCGGACCTCTGGCTCTGGTTCGCCTACCTGCGCAGCGGCCGCGCGGACATCTTCCGCTTCGCCGAGGCGATGACCCGGCACACCGGTGAGGTCGACGTCTACCACCTCGGCCAGTGGGCGGGCCTGGGCACCCGGCACGGCGTGCAGCACTACGCCGACAGCGCCAAGCAGCAGCGCATCGCCAACACCACCTACCGCCGCTACTACTACTTCCTCACCGCCGACGAACGCGTCGGCGACCTCATGCACGCCAACGTCGACTCCGACGAGACGTTCCTCGCCCTGGACCCGCTGCGCAAGATCCGCACCGAGCCGTACACCCCCGACCGGCACGCCCTGTCGATCAGCTTCGGCACCGACTGGAGCGGCCTGGTGTCGGCGTGGCTGACCGAGTGGGAGCGCAAGGGCCCGAAGTGGGAGAAGGCCAAGGCCCGCGTCCTGTCCACCATGGAGACCATCGGCGCCCAGCCCAACGGCTTCGTCCAGGGCAGTGGCCTGTACGACCTCGACACCGGAAAGTTCGCGGTGGCAGCGGCCCCGGTCGTCGGCGTCTCGCACCTGTCCGCGGTCTTCGGCCTCAACGAACTGTGCGCCGAACTCATCCACCTGGTCGACATCCCGAAGTTCAAGGAGGCCTACCTGGACTACTGCCGCTACTTCAACGCCACCAAGGCGGAACAGGCGGCGCGCTACGGCAGCAACTTCGGGACCCTGCTGCTCTTCCAGGGCCATTCGCGTCTCGACGCGTACGCCGCCGTCCAGACCGGCGACGCGGCGCTCGCCAAGCGGGCCTGGACGAAGTTCTACGGCTCCGACGGCTACACGGAGTCCTCGCCCTGGAAGACGGAGCCGCTGAGCGGCCCCGCCACCCTGGTCGCGGGCAGCGAGGCCGCCTGGGTGGCCACCAACGACACCGCCCTCTACGGCCTCGCCGCCATCGAGAACCTGGCACTGCTCGGCGACAAGATGCCGTAGGGAAGGGCTAGTTCATCCTCCCCAGGACCTCCCGCACCCGCCGGACATCGCGCAGCCGCTGCTCGTACGTCGCCCCGAGTGCGAGCAGCAGCAGCCCGGCGAGGGCGGGAGGCACCCAGCGGGGGAGCGCGTCGGTCACCTGGACCAGATACGGGCCGAGCTCGTGCAGCGCGTCCAGGGCGAGCACCGAGCCGCCCAGCACGAGCGGCGCCCGGAGCCGGTGCCGGGCGCCCAGCAGCGTGAGCAGCAACGCGGCCGC
The DNA here is from genome assembly GCF_042737375.1 of Streptomyces sp. NPDC060000. Taxonomy (NCBI): domain Bacteria; kingdom Bacillati; phylum Actinomycetota; class Actinomycetes; order Kitasatosporales; family Streptomycetaceae; genus Streptomyces; species Streptomyces sp. NPDC060000. The sequence continues at coordinate 34,680 of NZ_JBHWUU010000084.1, read as the reverse complement.
GCCCAGCAGCAGCGGGCGGGTCCACTCGGTGTCTCCCCAGGCCGTGGCGAGGCTCGGCAGGAGCGTGACGGTCAGACCGGGACCGTACGCCGTCCAGGACGACGCCACCGGGTCCCGGCGCCGGCGCAGGGCCCCCACGAGCAGCGCCGGGACCGTGACCGGCAGCGTGTACGCCTCCGGCAGGCCCACCCGCCAGGCCGCCAGCCGGACCCACGTGGCCAGCACGAAGAGGACGACGGCCGCGTATCCGACGGAGCGGCGCTCCGAGCGTACGGCCGTGCCCGCCGCGATCACCGCGCACAGGGACAGCACCAGGGCCAGCAGGGGCGGGTCGACCACCGCGAGGCCGATGGCCACGAGCGCGGCGACGGCCCCCGTCACCTCGACCGCCACCGTCGTCACGGAGTCGTCGAGCCGTGCCGCGACCAGGGCCGCGGCCACCGGGACGACGAGCACCAACAGCGCGATGTGCTCCGGCCGCCAACCGGCGGACGCCCCCACGGCGCAGGCCAGGGCCGTGGCGTGGGCGAGGGAGGCGGCCGCGGCCACCGGCGCGGTCCGGCCACGCCACGCGGCCACCGCGAACACGGCGGTCAGCGACGCGAGAACGGCGAGAGTCGCGGGCTCGGCGGCCAGGGAGAGGAGGGCGAGGCTGAGGGAGGTGAGCAGGGCGAGCCCGGCGGCCGGCCAGGCCACCCGTCCCGCCGGCACCGGAACCGGCACCGGTTTCAGTGTCAGTGTCAGTGCCAGTAGTGCCGACACCATGAGCCCTTGGATCAACAGGGCGGCGGTGTAGGGCAGTTGCAGGGCTGTGGGAGCGACGAGTACGGCGGCCCACGTCAGTGTCAGCGCGGCGGTCAGCGCCCGCGGGCGCCACTGCTCGCTCCGGACCGCCGTCACCAGGACCACGGCCACCGCGGCGAGGATCAGCGGCACCGTGACGGCGTACGGCGGCCAGTGGGCATCGCCCGTCACCGCGGCACGGGCGTCGGCCGGAACCCCGGACCAGGTGTGCCGGAGCCAGGCCGCCGGTCCCAGCAGGGTGACGCCCACGGCCGGCGCCGCCCACAGCACCGCGCCCGCCTGCACGGCGCCGGAGGCCAGGGCGACACCCCGGCGCACCGCCTCCGGGCCCCGCACGGCGGCCAACAGCGCGATCCCGCAGGCCAGATAGCCCGGCACCGCCCAGTCACCGGGTACCGACACCCGCAGGACGCCGCCCAGACCGGCCACCAGGCAGAGCGCGCCGGTCGCCGCCGTACCCGTCACGAGTTCCGGCCGGGGCGCGAACCGGGCCACGCCCAGGGCGATCGCCGCAGCGAGGAGGAGGAGCGCCGCCGCACGGGCGGCGGCGCTCGGACCGGCCGCCCCCAGGGAGAGCAGACCGGCCGCCAGGACGCCCCAGCCGCCCGTGCCGAACCCGCACACCACGGCGACGAGACGCACCGGCCGTTCGGTGACCCGCAGCGCGAGAACCGCGTCGAACGCCGCCGTCAGCAGCGCCGCGGCCGTGACCGTGAGCGGGCCGCCACCGAGGGCGATCGTCCAGAGCACAAGGGGGAGTTGCGCGACCGCCAGAGCGGCGGGGTGGGGCAGTCGCAGTGCCGCCGGGCCCGGCAGCGCGGCGAGCGCCGTGCCGTACGCCGCCCACACCGCCGCCAGCGCCGTCGACGCGGCGGCCGCGTACGTCGTGCCGTCCGCCGCCGTGAACACGACCTCGTACAGGGCGTACGCGTCCAGCACCGTCAGCGCCAGGCCGAGGCCCGCGACCGACTCGGCGGTCGAACGCAGCCCCCGCCGCAGCAGCGCCACGGGCGCGCCGAGCACCGCCAGCGTGACCGCGCCGAGCACCAGAGAACGGCCGGCGATCCCCAGATGCCCCCAGCTGACCAGCGTGAACACCATCGCCGCGATGGTGAGCAGAACGCCGCCCAGCACGAGGAGGACGTTCTGCACGCCCGGGGCGGTCGCCTCGGGGCGCGAGGGCGGTCCCGGCGGCGTCGGCCCGTTCGGCCAGACCGGCGGGACCGGCTGTACCGCCTGCTGAAGCGTCGTGATCAGCCAGGCGCGGCGGGCCAGCAACTGGGCCCGTCGGGCGTCCAGTTGCCGGAGCTCGCTGTCGAGGAACCGCAGCTCCTCGGCCGGGGGCGGAAAATACGTCATGTGCCGGAGTGTGGTCCGTGTCATGCCCGACGGCATGGGCGCACGTACTCAGAACGTACTCAAGTGCCGTCGGCCGGCTTGCCGGCTCTCCGCGCGGGCACACTCGGCCCATGGACTGGACCCGTTACCGCTTCCGCAGCCTGTGGGCCCTGCCCGCACCGCCCGCCCGCGTGTACGAGGCGCTGGAGCGGGTCGAGGACTACCCGCGCTGGTGGCACCAGGTGCGCGAGGTCCAACGGATCGACAGCGAGACCGGCGTCATCCGCATCCGCTCCCTCCTGCCGTACGACATGACCTTCACCGCGCGTGAGGTGCGGCGCGACGCGGCGGCCGGAATCCTGCAGAGCGCGTTGTCGGGCGACATCGACGGCTGGGCGCGCTGGACGGTCACCGCCGACGGCTCGGGCACCCTCGCCCGCTACGACCAGGTGGTCCAGGTCGGCAAGCCGCTGCTGAGAGTGCTCGCCGTCCCCGGGCGGCCGCTGTTCCGCCTCAACCACCGGCTGATGATGCGGGCCGGACGGAGTGGCCTGACCGCATACCTGGAAGCGGTTTGAAGGAAGCCCGCGAAGCCCTGTATTGTTCGGTGCGTTCCCGGGCGATTAGCTCAGTGGGAGAGCGCTTCGTTCACACCGAAGAGGTCACTGGTTCGAACCCAGTATCGCCCACCGGGAAGGGCCGGTCCGCATCACGCGGACCGGCTTTTTCGTGTGCGCCGGCCCGGCCTACGCCGCCGCCGGCAGCTCCGGGCGCACCGGCCAGGAGGTGTCCACCGTCTCCGGGGTGCCGCTGCGCGCGAACCACGCCTGGAGCCCTCGGGCCTGAGCCGCGTGCCAGGTCGTCTGGAGCGTGTGCAGCTCGGCGGGGGACAGCCGTTCCAGCCGGGCCGCGAACCGCCGGCCCAACGCCCGGACGACCTCCAGTGCGGCCAGCGCGTCCGCCGCCGCGTCGTGCGCGTCGGCCAGCGTCACGTCGTAGTGCGCGCACAGGGCGGTGAGCGTGCGCCGGCCCTTGCGGTAGCGGTCCAGATGCTTGTCGAGGACCCGCGGGTCCAGCACCCGCAGCGGTGTCGCGTCCAGCCAGTCGCCCAGCGCCGAGGCGCGGTGCCTGCGCAGCTCACGGTCGAGCAGCGTCAGGTCGAACGGCGCGTTCATCACCACCAACGGGCGTCCCGCGGCGGCTTGTTCGGCGAGCAGCTCGGCTATCTCGAACATCACCGGGGACGGCCAGCGGCCGTTGCGCTGGAGATGGTCGTCCGTCAGCCCGTGCACCTCCGTCGCCCCGGCGGGCACCGGCACGCCCGGGTTGACCAGCCAGCGGCTCACCCGCGGCCGCGCCCCGGGCGCGTCCTGGACGACGAGGGCGGCCGACACGATCCGGTCGGTCTCCACGTCGACGCCCGTCGTCTCCGTGTCAAAGGCGGCCAGAGGCCCCTCGTACCAGTACGTCATACCCACACAACCCCTCGTTCACCCAGAGCAGCTGACGCCCCGTCTTCTGCCTGTTTGGTGATACCCGGGCTGTTTGCGCCGTACGCCGGAAGGACACAACACGAGTACGGGTCATCGCAGTTCAGCGGCCCGTCACGGGGACTGGCTTTGCGTGGAAGGCTGTTGGTCATGGCGATAGCGCAGCCCGAGCGGAGCGGGCTGCTGCCCGAACGTGAGGGGCTTCACCGCGGCACGCTCGCCACCACCGCCTGCATGGAGACACTCCAGGTGGGTTATCTGCACGCCGTCGCGGCGGCAGCGGGGTGCTCGCTGTCCCAGCCGTTCCCGGACAACGGGATCGACTGGCACGTCAGCCACAGCGCACCCCAGCACACCGTCGACGACGAGGTCACCATCAAGGTGCAGCTCAAGGCCACCTACCAGATCCGGCCCAACCCGCCGGGCCGCTTCTTCTCCTTCACGCTCGACAACGACCACCTGCGCAAGCTCGCCCGCACCCCGGTGTCGGTGCACAAGATCCTGGTCGTGATGCTCGTCCCGAGGTCCCAGGACCAGTGGCTGCGGGCCGGCCACGACCGCCTCGACCTGCGGCACTGCTGCTACTGGGTCAATCTCGCCGGCCATCCGATCACCGGCCGGACCCGGACCACCGTGCGGATACCGACCACACGCATCTTCGACGACCGGGCGCTGTGCGAGATCATGACGCGGGCCGGGACGGGAGGCAGACCATGACCCACCGCCCCCTCGACGAGCCACTGCGGCCGGTACGGCCGCACCCCGAGGCCCACTGGAACCAGCCTCCCGAGCCCGGCGAGGTCGACCCGGCCGTCCTCGGCGCCCTGCTGCGCCGGCACGGCTGGCAGCGGCGCGGCGGGGCGGCGGGGCGCTACGGCCGCTGGACCCCGCCCGGACCGGGCGGCGGCGGGACCAGCCTCCTCGTGCCGGAGAGCCGGGCCTTCCCCGACAGCGACGACCTGCTCGGCGAGGCGCTCCTCGCGCTGACCCGCAGCGGCACACCCTCCGCGCGCGAGGTGCTCGTCGGGCTCGCCGTACCGAGCGACGAGATCCGCTGGTGGCGGGACGCGCCGTCCGGGCCCGCGGGGGCCGCCTCCTGGGCCGTCGAGGAACAGCTGCGCGGTGCCGCCCGTCAGATGCTGCTGGCCGGGGCGCTCGCCACGCGCGCGCGTGCCGGCTACTACGGCGCCCGGCACCGGCGCGCGGCCCTCGCGACGCTGGAGAGCGTCCTCGTCGGCTCCGCGGCCGGCGGGCGCCGTCTGACGGCCTTCGCGCCCGTCGCGGGCGCCCGCCCCCTCGCCGTACGTCTCCACCAGGCGCTGTACGCGGTCCGTGAGGCCATCGACTACCAGCGGGCCACCGGCGGGATGGACGCCTTCGACGGCGCCGTGGAGGCCGGCGTCAGCCGCGAGCTCACCGAGGCGCTGATCGCCCTCGTCCGGGGCACCGAGGGTGCCCGCGTCGCCGTCGAGTGGGCGCCGGCCGCCGGGGTCCCCGAGGCGTGCGCCGCGAGCGGCGAACCGGTCGAGTTCTCGCCCGGCGACCTGTCCGTGCTGCGCGAGGCCGGCGCCCGCTATCTCCGCGAGGAGCCCGCCGTGCCCGTGCGGGTCACCGGCACGGTCGTCCGGATGCGCAGGTCGGGGCCGCGCGGCGCGGGCAGCGTACGGCTGCGGGTGCTGGCCGGCGCCGACATCCCGCACGTCCGGCTCACCCTCGACGAGGAGGACTACCGCATCGCCGGGCAGGCCCATCTGGTCGGGCTGCCGGTGAGGGTGCAGGGCCGGCTGGAGAGCAGGGGCGGCTTCCGCAGGCTCACCGGCGCCTGCGGAGTCGTACCCGTGCAGGTCGACGAGGCCGAGCGGGACCGGCTGATGAAGTCACTGCAGGAGAATCTCGACTACTTCGAGGAGGCCTGCGGCGGGGAACAACTGGGGGACTGATTTCGCGGTCGGCGGGTGCGGGTCGGTACGATCGCCTCTTGCGCGCGCTCACGGTATGGCGCCGCACCCCCTTCAGTCAGGAGAGACCGGTGTCAGACGTCCGTGTGATCATCCAACGCGATTCCGAGCGGGAAGAGCGCACGGTGACGACGGGCACCACGGCCGCCGACCTCTTCGCCGGCGAGCGCTCCGTCATCGCCGCGCGCGTGGCCGGCGAGCTCCGGGACCTGTCGTACGTGCTCGCGGACGGCGAAGAGGTCGAGGGCGTCGAGATCTCCTCCCAGGACGGCCTGAACATCCTGCGCCACTCCACCGCGCACGTCATGGCCCAGGCCGTGCAGGAGCTCTTCCCCGAGGCCAAGCTGGGCATCGGCCCGCCGGTCAAGGACGGCTTCTACTACGACTTCGACGTCGAGAAGCCCTTCACGCCCGAGGACCTCAAGGCCATCGAGAAGAAGATGCAGGAGATCCAGAAGCGGGGGCAGAGGTTCGCCCGCCGGGTGGTCACCGACGAGGCCGCCCGCGAGGAGCTCGCCGACGAGCCCTACAAGCTGGAGCTCATCGGTATCAAGGGCTCCGCCTCCACCGACGACGGCGCGGACGTCGAGGTCGGCGGCGGCGAGCTGACGATCTACGACAACCTGGACGCCAGGTCCGGTGACCTGTGCTGGAAGGACCTCTGCCGCGGTCCCCACCTGCCCACCACCCGCAACATCCCGGCGTTCAAGCTGATGCGCAACGCGGCCGCCTACTGGCGCGGCAGCGAGAAGAACCCCATGCTCCAGCGCATCTACGGCACCGCCTGGCCCTCCAAGGACGAGCTGAAGGCGCACCTCGACTTCCTCGCCGAGGCGGAGAAGCGCGACCACCGCAAGCTGGGCTCCGAGCTCGACCTGTTCTCCATCCCCGAGCAGATCGGTTCCGGCCTCGCCGTCTTCCACCCCAAGGGCGGCATCATCCGCCGGGTCATGGAGGACTACTCGCGCCGCCGTCACGAGGAGGAGGGCTACGAGTTCGTCTACACCCCGCACGCGACGAAGGGGAAGCTCTTCGAGACCTCGGGCCACCTGGACTGGTACGCCGACGGCATGTACCCGCCCATGCAGCTCGACGAGGGCGTGGACTACTACCTCAAGCCCATGAACTGTCCGATGCACAACCTGATCTTCGACGCGCGTGGCCGCTCCTACCGGGAACTGCCGCTGCGCCTCTTCGAGTTCGGGACCGTGTACCGGTACGAGAAGTCGGGCGTCGTGCACGGTCTGACCCGTGCGCGCGGCTTCACCCAGGACGACGCGCACATCTACTGCACCCGCGAGCAGATGTCGGAGGAGCTCGACAAGACGCTCACCTTCGTCCTCGGCCTGCTGCGCGACTACGGCCTGAACGACTTCTACCTGGAGCTGTCCACCAAGGACCCGGAGAAGTTCGTCGGCTCGGACGAGGTCTGGGAAGAGGCGACCGAGACGCTGCGCCAGGTCGCCGAGAAGCAGGGCCTGCCGCTCGTTCCCGACCCGGGTGGCGCCGCGTTCTACGGCCCCAAGATCTCCGTCCAGACGAAGGACGCCATCGGCCGCACCTGGCAGATGTCGACCATCCAGCTCGACTTCAACCTGCCGGAGCGCTTCGACCTGGAGTACACGGGACCGGACGGCTCGAAGCAGCGCCCGGTGATGATCCACCGTGCCCTCTTCGGCTCGATCGAGCGGTTCTTCGCGGTGCTCCTGGAGCACTACGCGGGCGCCTTCCCGGCGTGGCTGGCCCCCGTCCAGGCGGTCGGCATCCCGATCGGCGACGCGCACGTGGAGTACCTGGAGAAGTTCGCCGCGGCGGCGAAGAAGAAGGGCCTGCGGGTGGAGGTGGACTCCTCCTCCGACCGCATGCAGAAGAAGATCCGCAACGCCCAGAAGCAGAAGGTGCCCTTCATGGTCATCGCGGGCGACGAGGACATGGCGAACGGCTCGGTCTCCTTCCGCTACCGCGACGGCTCGCAGGAGAACGGCATCCCGTTCGACGAGGCCATCGCGAAGATCGCGAAGGTCGTCGAGGAGCGGACGCAGATCTGATCCGTCGTGCACGGGCCCTCGGGGAGTTCACCTCTCCGGGGGCCCTTCGCCGTTCCGGGCGCCCTGATCGCGCCGATCGCCCGGGGCGCCCGGAGTGCTCCGCGTGCTCCGGGGGTCGCCCTCCCGGGAGAACACCTGGATCAGCCATGACGAGAACGACCCGGTGACCGCGCCCAGCAGCGCCAGCCCGCACGCCATCATGCCGACCGCGATGAGCCGGCCCGAGGAGGTGACGGGGGTGATGTCGCCGTAGCCGACCGTGGTGAGCGTCTCGCAGGTCCACCACAGGGCGTCGCCGAAGGTCTTCATGTTCGCGCCCGGAGCCCCGCGTTCCTTGTCGTACACGGCGAGCGCGCCGGCGAAGCCGAGCAGCCCCGTGGACAGCCCGGCGTAGGTGATCACGCGCGCGTGCAGGGAGAGCCGGGGCTCTCCGTGGCGGCGCTGCACGGTCTCGTAGACCTTGACGATCCGCAGCGGGCGCAGCAGGGGAAGCACGACGACCAGTCCGTCCAGCCAGTGGGTCCGTACGAAACGCATCCGCTGTCCGCTGAGCCGCCAGCGCACGGCGTAGTCCACGGCGAACATCACCCATGCCGTCAGCATCACGGCGAAGCAGAGGTCCCGCCAGCCGCCCGCGATGCTGTGGGCCAGGACGTGGAAGGCGTACCCGGCGAGGAAGGCGAGGGAGGCCAGGAAGAGGGGGACCTCGGCGCGCTGCTCCCAGCGGGCCGTCCGGCTGTCTTCGTCCATCGGCCCAGCTTGGCCCGCGCGGCTTTTCCCGCAGCCCCGCCGACACGCCGCGAATGGGCGAAGCAATATGCTGCCTTGCATGACGAGTGAGCCGGAACAGCAGATCGGAGTGGGCACGCAGGACGCGTTCCAGCGTCTGTGGACGCCCCACCGGATGGCCTACATCCAGGGTGAGAACAAGCCGACCGGTCCGGGCGCCGACGACGGCTGTCCCTTCTGCTCGATCCCGGCCAAGTCCGACGAGGACGGGCTGGTGGTACGGCGCGGTGAGCACGTGTACGCGGTGCTGAACCTGTACCCGTACAACGGCGGCCACCTGATGACCGTCCCCTACCGGCACGTGGCCGACTACACCGACCTGACGGTGCCGGAGACCGCCGAGCTCGCCGAGCTGACGAAGCAGGCGATGACGGCCCTGCGCACCGCGTCCGGCGCCCAGGGCTTCAACATCGGCATGAACCAGGGGTCGGTCGCCGGCGCCGGCATCGCCGCCCACCTGCACCAGCACATCGTGCCCCGCTGGGGCGGAGACACGAACTTCATGCCGGTGGTGGGCCACACACGCGTACTGCCGCAACTCCTGGCAGACACGAGGAAGATGCTGGCGGAGGCCTGGCCGACGACGGCCTAGCAGCGGCTCAACGGCGGCCACTTTCAGCCCAGGCCCCGGCACACCAGCCCGTCCGGCGTTTGAGGACGAGGCCCCTTCAGGGCCGAAGCGGGGGGCCGGGGGGCGCAGCCCCCAGGGACGGTCACCCCAGCCCACCCGCACAAGACCCGCCCAACCGCCGGAGGCCTACGCGTCGTACGTGTCGGCCTTCCGCGGCGACACGTCCTGGACGGCCCCGCTGAGGGCCGACGAGCGCGAGCTGAACTTCTCGATGTCGACGTCGTGCTCCTTGAGCACCTTGATCGCCGCCGTGTGCACCACCCGCAGCACCGGCGTGGCCGCACGCAGCGCGTCGTCGGCCATGAAGCGGTGCCGCCAGGGCTGGTCGGCCCAGGCGTGCCGCAGACCGAAGGGCTCGGGCAGTCCGATCGAGCCGCCGAGCCACTTCAGCAGCGGCGGGTACCAGCTGATCGTGGCCCGCGCGGCCAGCCGGACCACCTCGTCGGCGGTGACCAGCGGAAGCTTGACGGTCCGGGTCTCCCAGAACCGGACGCTCTTGGCGACCTCCTTGACGGGGGCCTCGGACTTCGTGGTGAACAGACCGTTGACCGGGCCCAGCGCGTGCCCGGTGACCTCGATGCGGAGCGTCTCGTGCAGCACCGTCACCGTGATCAGCATGGTGATGATCAACTGGCCGTCCCAGAGCGGCCACTGGACGCCCAGGTAGTGCCGGTCGCCGCCGCCGAACTGCTGGTTGTTGCAGATGTCCTCTATGGCCCGCGGCTTGACCTGGTACGCCTCGACGTCGGTGCCCTCGGGCCGGGCGACCGCCTTGGCGTTCTCGCCGACCGGGGTGACGATCCAGTGCCGGACCGTGGGCGGCGGGAACCCACCGGTCTTCAGGCTCTGCCGGGGCAGCAGGTTCAGCTGGTCGTGGATGGCCCGGACGACCGTCCAGCTGCGGAACTCGTGCACGCCCTTCACGGGGTCGAGCGGCGTCAGCTCCTCGGCGAGTTGCCAGGCGCCCCAGCGCGTGCCCATGCCGAGTATGCCCTTGGGGCCGGCGTAGAAGACCGAGTTCGACTGCTGCTCGGCGCTGAGCCGGGCCAGCGACTGGCGCAGCTGCTCGGCCGCTGTCTGGTTCGGGCTGGTCGGCACCGCCTCGGGGACCTTGGCGCCGACGCTGCTGCCGGACAGCAGACTGTCCCAGCGCCCGCGCAGGTCCTTCGCGGTGCCCTCGCAGATCCGCTTGGCCAGGAACCAGCCGGCCACGGGCGCCACGACGCACCCGCGCGCGTACCAGCCGACGACACCGCTGAACGGCATCTTGACCAGGAAGAGCACGGCCAGGGCGCCCATCGCGACGAGCAGGCCGGTGCCGATGCCGGAGACCCGCCTGCTGTCCAGCTTCCCCATGGTCGCCCGCAGCTGGAAGACCAGCAGCCACACCAGCAGCCCGGGCAGGAAGAGCACCCCGCACAGCAGCATCACGCCGGTCAGCTTCTGGTCGCGCTCCCGGCGGATGCGGTTGGCCGCGAGGCAGTGCTCGACCACCGCCTGCGGCTCGCTGCCGAAGGACTGGATGAGCGGCTTGCGGCCGACGCCCAGCATGCGGTCGATCACCGCCTGGGAGAACGCCTCGCCGAGGTTGGGCCGGAAGATCCTGGCCCAGCTGCGGCCGGGACTGACCGCCGTCTGGTGCCACTCGTTGTCGGCCTTCTTGATGTCCTCGACCGGGTTGTCCCGGTAGGCCGCCGAGGCAAGGGCGAAGGTCGGCGTCTGCCCGCCGTCGCCCGTCTGCGGCACCTGTGGTCCGAAGATGTCCGCGTAACCGCTGCCAACGGTCATTCCCGCCCCCGATCGCCGCTGCTCCCGCTTCTGCGGCTTTCCCGACTTCCGTACTTCGCACACCTGTTGATCAGGTCATCAGCGTATCCGCAGGCACCTGGCATCCGTCGGCGGACGGCCGAAGCCGCCCGCCGAATCGGAGGGAAACGTTCCACCCCGTTGCCCCACCGGCCACTTCAGGGCCGCCGGGCACCAACCGTCAGCCGCCCTGCGTCTGTTGGCGGACCTTCTCGGCGACCTGCGCCGGCATCGGCTCGTGCCGGGCGTAGGTGCGCTCGAAGCGGGCCGTGCCGTGGGAGAGCGAGCGCAGGTCGACCGCGTACCGGCCGATCTCGATCTCGGGTACCTCGGCCCTGATCAGGGTGCGCCCGCCGCTGGTCTGCTCGGTGCCCAGCACCCGCCCGCGCCGCCCCGACAGGTCGCTCATCACGGCGCCCACGTAGGCGTCACCGACCAGGACGGTCACCTCGGCCACCGGTTCCAGCAGATGGATCCTGGCCTCGGCCGCCGCCTCCCGCAGCGCGAGCGCGCCGGCCGTCTGGAACGCGGCGTCGGAGGAGTCCACCGAGTGCGCCTTGCCGTCGAGCAGGGTGATCCGCACGTCGACCAGCGGATGCCCGGCCGCCACCCCCCTGCCCGCCTGCGCCCGGACGCCCTTCTCGACGGAGGGGATGAACTGCCGGGGCACCGCGCCGCCGACGACCTTGTCCACGAACTCGATGCCCGCGCCGCCCGGCAGCGGCTCCACCTCGATCTCGCAGACGGCGTACTGGCCGTGCCCGCCGGACTGCTTGACGTGCCGTCCACGCCCGCTGGACTTCGCCGCGAACGTCTCCCGCAGGGGGACCCTGTGCGGGACGACGTCCACCTGGACGCCGTAGCGGGAGCGCAGCCGCTCCAGGGCCACGTCGGAGTGGGCCTCGCCGAGGCACCACAGGACCACCTGGTGGGTGTGCTGGTTCTGTTCCAGGCGCATCGTCGGGTCCTCGGCGACCAGCCGGTTCAGGCCCTGCGAGAGCTTGTCCTCGTCGGCCTTGCTGTGCGCCTGGATGGCGAGCGGCAGCAGCGGGTCGGGCATCTGCCAGGGCTCCATGAGCAGCGGGTCGTCCTTGGCGGACAGGGTGTCGCCGGTCTCCGCGCGGCCCAGCTTCGCCACGCACGCGAGGTCGCCCGCGATGCAGTGCGTCAGACTCCGCTGCTGCTTGCCGAACGGCGCGGACAGGGCGCCGACTCGTTCGTCGACGTCGTGGTCCTCGTGGCCGCGGTCGGCCAGCCCGTGCCCCGAGACATGGACGGTCTCGTCGGGGCGGAGCGTGCCGGAGAAGACGCGGACCAGCGAGACCCGGCCCACGTAGGGGTCGGAGGAGGTCTTCACGACCTCCGCGACCAGCGGCCCGTCCGGGTCGCACGGGCTCAGCTCGCGCGGCTCGCCGTCGACCGTCGTCACCCGGGGCGCAGCGCGCTCCAGAGGCGTCGGGAAGCCCCTCGTGACCAGTTCCAGCAGCTCGACCGTGCCGAGACCCTGCCGGGCGCCCTCGGTGGCGGGGGCGGCCGCGAGAACGGGGAAGAACGTGCCGCGCGCGACGGCCCGCTCCAGGTCCCCGATCAGTGTCTTGACGTCGATCTGCTCGCCGCCGAGATAGCGGTCCATGAGGGTCTCGTCCTCGCTCTCGGCGATGATCCCCTCGATCAGCCGGTTGCGGGCCTCCTCGATGTCGGGCAGCTGGTCCTCGCCCGGTTCGGACTCCTTGCGTTCGCCGGTGGAGTAGTCGAACAGTGTCCGGGACAGCAGCCCGATCAGGCCGGTCACGGGAGCGTGCCCGTCGGGTCCCTCGGGCCCGTGCAACGGCAGGTACAGCGGGATGACCGCGTCCGGGTCGTCGCCGCCGAAGGCCTCCGCGCAGATCCGTGTCATCTCCTCGAAGTCCGCGCGGGCGGCCTCCAGGTGGGTCACCACGATCGCGCGGGGCATGCCGACGGCCGCGCACTCCTCCCACACCATGCGGGTCGAGCCGTCCACGCCGTCCGACGCCGAGACGACGAAGAGGGCCGCGTCCGCGGCGCGCAGACCGGCCCTGAGTTCCCCGACGAAGTCGGCGTATCCGGGGGTGTCGAGGACGTTGACCTTGATGCCGTCCCATTCGACGGGCACCAGGGAGAGCTGCACCGAGCGCTGCTGCCGGTGTTCGATCTCGTCGTAGTCGGAGACGGTGCCGCCGTCCTCCACGCGGCCCGCCCGGTTCACCGCTCGCGCCGTCAGCGCGAGAGCTTCCACCAAGGTCGTCTTGCCCGATCCGCAGTGGCCGACCAGCACCACATTCCGTACGGACGCGGGGTGGTCGGCCGCTGTAGCCCTGCCGGCGGCTCCGGGATGTGCGTTCGCCTTGTCGCCCATTTTCCTTGCCTCCCGTACACGGTGAGGTCACTGGGGGCGCGGGCACGACGGCCCCGCGTGCGATGGCGGCTCCGGCGACGCCCGCGGTCCTTCGAGCTTTCCACTCCCGTCACGGCGCGTCCATACGGCGGACGCGACCCGCCCGTGACCCGGATTCCGTCAGGCCGTGACACCGGGGTCCGGGTGCCCGACCGTCGCACACACGCGCGCGTGGCTACGATGGGCCAGCCGGTGGCCAGCAGGGGCCGCGCGGCGAAACCGACCCTCGGGAAGGCCATGCTGAACAAGTACGCGCGTGCATTCTTCACGCGTGTCCTCACACCGTTCGCCGCGTTTCTCATCCGCCGGGGCGTGAGCCCCGACACGGTCACGCTCCTCGGCACCGCCGGCGTGATCGCGGGCGCGCTGGTCTTCTACCCCAGGGGCGAGCTCTTCTGGGGCACGATCGTGATCACGCTCTTCGTCTTCTCCGACCTGGTCGACGGCAACATGGCGCGCCAGCTCGGCCGCACCAGCCGCTGGGGTGCCTTCCTCGACTCCACGCTCGACCGGGTCGCCGACGGCGCCATCTTCGGCGGCTTCGCCCTCTGGTACGCGGGCAACGGCGACGACAACGTCCTGTGCGCCGTCTCGATCTTCTGCCTGACCAGCGGCCAGGTGGTGTCGTACACGAAGGCCCGGGGCGAGTCGATCGGCCTGCCTGTCGCCGTCAACGGGCTGGTGGAGCGCGCCGAGCGCCTGGTGATCTCCCTGGTCGCGGCCGGGCTTGCGGGTCTGCACAAGTTCGGCGTGCCCGGCATCCAGGTGCTGCTGCCGATCGCGCTGTGGATCGTCGCCGTCGGCAGCCTCGTCACGCTGATCCAGCGCGTCGTCACGGTCCGCCGGGAGTCGGCCGAGGCGGAGGCCGCCGCGGCCGAGGAAGTCCAGGGACACGAGGCGCGGGGGAGCGAGGCCGCGAAGTGAGCGCCCAGGAGCGCCTGACCGACGCGCTGTACGGCCTCGGCTGGAGCACCGTCAAGAAGCTTCCCGAGCCCGTCGCCGTGCGCCTCGGCCGCACCGTCGCCGACCTCGCGTGGAAGCGGCGCGGCAAGGGCGTGCGGCGGCTGGAGAGCAACTACGCGCGTGTGGTGCCGGACGCGAGCCCCGAGCGCCTGGCCGAGCTCTCGCGCGCGGGGATGCGCTCCTATCTGCGCTACTGGATGGAGTCCTTCCGGTTGCCCGCCTGGAGCGCCGAGCGCGTCAGCAACGGGTTCGTCCCCAAGGACGTGCACCACCTGACCGACGGGATCGCGTCCGGCAGGGGCGTCATCGTGGCCCTGCCGCACATGGGCAACTGGGACCTGGCCGGAGCCTGGCTCACCACCGAGCTCCGGACGCCCTTCACCACCGTCGCCGAGCGCCTCAAGCCGGAGACGCTGTACGACCGGTTCGTCGCCTACCGGGAGGGCCTCGGCATGGAGGTGCTGCCGCACAGCGGCGGTACCGCCTTCGGCACCCTGGCGAGGCGGCTGCGCGACGGCGGGGTGGTCTGCCTGGTCGCCGAGCGCGACCTGTCCGCCTCCGGGGTCGAGGTGAACTTCTTCGGGGACGTCGCCACGATGCCCGCCGGACCCGCCCTGCTCGCCCAGCAGACCGGCGCGCTGCTGCTCCCCGTCACGCTCTGGTACGACGACTCGCCCGTCATGCGGGGACGGGTGCATCCCCCGGTCGAGGTACCCGAGTCAGGTACGCGGGCCGAGAAGACGTCTGTCATGACACAGTCGCTGGCAGACGCCTTCGCCACCGGCATCGCCGACCACCCGGAGGACTGGCACATGTTGCAGCGGTTGTGGCTCGCGGACCTGGAACCCCGCCCGTCGGACGGGGACGCCGCGTGAGAATCGGCATCGTCTGCCCCTACTCCTGGGACGTACCCGGCGGCGTCCAGTTCCACATCCGCGACCTGGCCGAGTACTTCGTCCGGCTCGGCCACGAGGTGTCCGTCCTGGCCCCCGCCGACGACGACACCCCGCTGCCGCCGTACGTCGTCTCGGCCGGCCGCGCGGTACCGGTGCCGTACAACGGCTCGGTGGCGCGCCTCAACTTCGGCTTCCTGTCCGCCGCGCGCGTGCGGCGCTGGCTGCACGACGGAGCGTTCGACGTCGTCCACATCCACGAGCCGACCTCGCCGTCGCTCGGTCTGCTGGCCTGCTGGGCCGCCTCCGGCCCGATAGTGGCCACCTTCCACACGTCCAACCCGCGCTCGCGCGCCATGATCGCCGCCTACTCCATCCTCCAGGCCGCCCTGGAGAAGATCAGCGCGCGGATCGCGGTCAGCGAGTACGCCCGGCGGACGCTGGTGGAGCACCTCGGCGGGGACGCGGTCGTCATCCCCAACGGGGTCGACGTCGACTTCTTCGCCGGGGCCGAGCCCAACCCCGAGTGGCAGGGCGGCACGATCGGCTTCGTCGGGCGCATCGACGAGCCCCGCAAGGGCCTGCCGGTCCTGATGCGGGCCCTGCCGAAGATCTTGGCCGAGCGGCCGGACGCGCGGCTGCTGATCGCCGGGCGCGGCGACGAGAAGGAGGCGGTGGAGAACCTGCCGAGGGAGCTGCACGCGCGCGTGGAGTTCCTCGGCATGGTCAGCGACGAGGACAAGGCGCGCTTCCTGCGCAGCGTCGACCTGTACATCGCGCCCAACACCGGTGGCGAGAGCTTCGGCATCGTTCTCGTCGAGGCCATGTCGGCGGGAGCCCCGGTACTCGCCTCCGACCTGGACGCCTTCGCCCAGGTCCTCGACCAGGGAGCGGCCGGCGAGCTGTTCGCCAACGAGGACGCGGACGCGCTGGCCCGGGCGGCGGTACGGCTCCTGGGCGACCCGGAGCGCAGGGCCGAGCTGCGGGAGCGGGGCAGCGCGCACGTACGGCGCTTCGACTGGTCCACCGTCGGCGCGGACATCCTGTCGGTGTACGAGACGGTGACGGCAGGCGCGGCGGCGGTCGCGGCCGACGACGACCGGGGATCGGCGGGTCTGCGGGCCCGGCTCGGGCTGGCGCGGGACTGACCCGCCCCACCGCCGCTGGGGTCACGGGTAGCCTTGCCGCCCGTGACCGCAACCCTGATCTGGACCCTGGTCGTCCTCTTCGCGATCGGCCTGTACCTGAGCTGGACGGCGGGACGGCTGGACCGGCTGCACGCCCGCATCGACGCCGCCCGCGCCGCGCTGGACGCGCAGCTGCTGCGCCGGGCGTCCGTGGCGCAGGAGCTGGCCACCTCCAAGGTGCTCGACCCCGCCGCCTCGATCGTCCTGTACGAGGCCGCGCACGCGGCGCGGCAGGCGGAGGAGGAGCAGCGGGAGGTCGCCGAGAGCGAGCTCAGCCAGGCCCTGCGGGCCGTCTTCGAGGACGCCCGGCAACTGGACGTCGTGCGCGAGGCACCCGGCGGAGACGCGGCCGCCCGCGAGCTAGCGGAGGCCGTCCGCCGGGTCCCCATGGCCCGCCGCTTCCACAACGACGCCGTGGGCGCCGTCCGCAGACTGCGCCAGCACCGCAAGGTCCGCTGGTTCCGGCTGGCCGGCCACGCCCCGTTCCCGATGGCGTTCGAGATGGACGACGAACCGCCGCCCTCCCTGGCGGACCGCGTGGCCTGAGCCGACGACCGACGGGGCCCACCGGTGGGGCCGGTGCGGGCCGGTGCGGGCCGGTGCGGGCCGCATGATCGTCCCGAAAAGGATCCACGGGCTTGCCATTGGCCCTTGCTGTGGACTGGTCCATTCGCGTTTCCTCAGTGCTGCACAAATCTTCTTTTCTACGAGTGAGGTCACCCGTGTCCAGCACGATCTCCGAAAACCAGACCCCCGAGACCGGCACCGCGCGCGTGAAGCGCGGTATGGCCGAGCAGCTCAAGGGTGGCGTGATCATGGACGTGGTCAACGCCGAGCAGGCGAAGATCGCCGAGGACGCCGGCGCCGTGGCCGTCATGGCGCTGGAGCGGGTCCCGGCCGACATCCGCAAGGACGGCGGCGTGGCCCGGATGTCCGACCCGGACATGATCGAGGGCATCATCGAAGCCGTCTCGATCCCGGTCATGGCGAAGTCCCGTATCGGCCACTTCGTCGAGGCCCAGGTCCTGCAGTCGCTCGGCGTCGACTACATCGACGAGTCCGAGGTCCTCACTCCGGCCGACGAGGTCAACCACTCCGACAAGTGGGCGTTCACCACCCCCTTCGTCTGTGGCGCCACCAACCTCGGTGAGGCCCTGCGTCGTATCGCCGAGGGCGCCGCGATGATCCGCTCCAAGGGCGAGGCCGGCACCGGCAACGTCGTCGAGGCCGTCCGTCACCTGCGCCAGATCAAGAACGAGATCGCCCGTCTGCGCGGCTTCGACAACAACGAGCTGTACGCCGCCGCCAAGGACCTGCGTGCCCCGTACGAACTCGTCAAGGAGGTCGCCGAACTCGGCAAGCTCCCCGTCGTGCTGTTCTCCGCAGGTGGTGTCGCCACCCCCGCCGACGCCGCGCTGATGCGCCAGCTCGGCGCCGAGGGCGTCTTCGTCGGCTCCGGCATCTTCAAGTCCGGCGACCCGGCCAAGCGCGCCGCAGCCATCGTGAAGGCCACCACCTTCTACGACGACCCGAAGATCATCGCGGACGCGTCCCGCAACCTGGGCGAGGCCATGGTCGGCATCAACTGCGACACCCTCCCCGAGGCCGAGCGCTACGCCAACCGCGGCTGGTAACCACCTCATGAGCCACGAAGTCCCTGTCATCGGCGTCCTGGCACTCCAGGGCGACGTCCAGGAGCACCTCGTCGCCCTGGCCGCGGCCGACGCCGTGGCCAGGCCGGTGCGGCGCCCCGAGGAACTCGCCGAGGTCGACGGACTCGTCATCCCCGGCGGCGAGTCCACCACCATCTCCAAGCTGGCCGTCCTCTTCGGCGTGATGGAGCCTCTCCGCGCGCGCGTGCGGGACGGAATGCCCGTCTACGGGACCTGCGCGGGCATGATCATGCTCGCCGACAAGATCCTGGACCCGCGCTCGGGCCAGGAGACCGTCGGCGGCATCGACATGATCGTGCGCCGCAACGCCTTCGGACGCCAGAACGAGTCCTTCGAAGCCGCCCTCGACGTGAACGGCATCCCGGGCGACCCGGTGGAGGGCGTCTTCATCCGCGCCCCCTGGGTCGAGTCCGTCGGTGCCGGGACCGAGGTGCTCGCCGAGCACGGGGGTCACATCGTCGCCGTCCGCCAGGGCAACGCGCTCGCCACGTCGTTCCACCCGGAACTGACCGGAGACCACCGTGTGCACGCCCTGTTCGTCGACATGGTGCGCGCGAACCGGGCGGCGGAGTCCTTGTAGGATCTGGGGGTTCCCCTAGGCTCTCAGGCCTGGGGAGTTCGTTTCAGATCGGGTTACGCGAAGGAGACAGGCAGATGTCCGGCCACTCTAAATGGGCTACGACGAAGCACAAGAAGGCCGTGATCGACGCCAAGCGCGGCAAGCTCTTCGCGAAGCTGATCAAGAACATCGAGGTGGCCGCCCGGATGGGTGGCATCGACATCGAGGGCAACCCGACGCTCTACGACGCCATCCAGAAGGCGAAGAAGCAGTCGGTTCCGAACAAGAACATCGACTCCGCGGTCAAGCGCGGCGGCGGCCTCGAGGCCGGCGGCGCCGACTACGAGACGATCATGTACGAGGGCTACGGCCCGAACGGTGTCGCGGTGCTCATCGAGTGCCTCACCGACAACCGCAACCGCGCCGCCTCCGACGTCCGCGTCGCCATGACCCGCAACGGCGGCTCCATGGCCGACCCGGGCTCGGTGTCGTACCTCTTCCACCGCAAGGGCGTCGTCATCGTCCCCAAGGGTGAGCTGGCCGAGGACGACGTGCTCGGCGCGGTCCTCGACGCGGGCGCCGAGGAGGTCAACGACCTCGGCGAGTCCTTCGAGGTCCTCTCCGAGGCCACCGACCTGGTCGCGGTCCGCACCGCCCTCCAGGAAGCCGGCATCGACTACGACTCCGCCGAGGCCAACTTCGTCCCGACCATGCAGGTCGAGCTGGACGAGGACGGCGCGAGGAAGATCTTCAAGCTGATCGACACGCTCGAGGACAGCGACGACGTGCAGAACGTCTTCGCCAACTTCGACGTCAGCGACGAGGTCATGGAGAAGGTCGACGCGTAGCGCCGCCGCGGAACGAACGAGTGCGTCGGGCCGGTGGGACACGCGTCCTGCCGGCCCGACGTCGTTGTCGGTGGCAGCGGATAGCCTGGCGACTGTCAGAGATCACCGTCGACGGACCGTGAGCTGCGATCGAGGAACCCCGGCGCTGTCCGGCCACGGCCCCGGGAGCGGCGGCGGCTCAGCCGCGAAGAGGGGAGGGCGCGTGCGGGTACTCGGGGTGGACCCCGGACTGACGCGATGCGGTGTCGGTGTCGTCGAAGGGGTCGCGGGCCGGCCGCTCACCATGCTCGGCGTGGGTGTCGTGCGGACGCCCGCGGACGCCGCGTTGGGGCAGCGCCTCGTCGGCATCGAACAGGGCATCGAACGGTGGCTCGACGAGTACCGGCCCGAATACGTCGCCGTGGAACGGGTGTTCAGCCAGCACAACGTCCGCACGGTCATGGGCACCGCCCAGGCCAGCGCCGTCGCCATGCTGTGCGCCGCCCGCCGCGGGATCCCCGTCGCCCTGCACACCCCGAGCGAGGTCAAGGCCGCCGTCACCGGCAGCGGACGCGCGGACAAGGCCCAGATCGGCGCGATGGTCACGCG
The DNA here is from genome assembly GCF_042737375.1 of Streptomyces sp. NPDC060000. Taxonomy (NCBI): domain Bacteria; kingdom Bacillati; phylum Actinomycetota; class Actinomycetes; order Kitasatosporales; family Streptomycetaceae; genus Streptomyces; species Streptomyces sp. NPDC060000. The sequence goes on along the minus strand of NZ_JBHWUU010000084.1, from coordinate 14,689 downwards.
CCTGCTGCGACTCGACGCGCCCCCCAAGCCGGCCGACGCCGCCGACGCCCTCGCGCTCGCCATCTGCCACATCTGGCGCGGCCCCGCGCAGAACCGGCTCCAGCGGGCCGTCGCCCAGCACGCGGCGACGGCACCGACGACATCGAAAGGCCGTACGGCATGATCGCCTTCGTCAGCGGCACGGTCGCCGCACTCGCTCCCGACGCGGCCGTGGTCGAGGTGGGCGGTGTGGGCATGGCCGTCCAGTGCTCGCCGAACACGCTGTCCACGCTCCGGCTCGGCAGGCCGGCCAAGCTCGCCACCTCCCTCGTCGTACGGGAGGACTCGCTGACCCTGTACGGCTTCGTGGACGACGACGAGCGCCAGGTCTTCGAACTGCTGCAGACGGCGAGCGGGGTGGGCCCCCGGCTCGCCCAGGCCATGCTGGCGGTGCACACGCCGGACGCACTGCGCCGTGCGGTCGCCACCGGCGACGAGAAGGCTCTCGTCGCGGTGCCGGGCATCGGCAAGAAGGGCGCCCAGAAGCTGCTGCTGGACCTCAAGGACCGCCTGGGCGAGCCGCTCGGCGCCCCCGCGGTCGGCGCACCGGTCACCAGCGGCTGGCGCGACCAGCTGCACGCCGCCCTCATCGGCCTCGGCTACGCGACCCGTGAGGCCGACGAGGCGGTCGCCGCCGTAACCCCGCAGGCCGAGGCCGCGAACGGCGCACCCCAGGTGGGCCACCTCCTGAAGGCTGCCCTTCAGACCCTGAACCGCGCCCGCTAGGAGACGTCAGTGAACTGGGACGACACGACCGAAGACACCGCCCCCGAGCGGCTGGTCGGCTCTGTCGCCGACCGGGAGGACCAGGCCGTCGAGGCCGCGCTGCGTCCCAAGGACCTGGGCGAGTTCATCGGCCAGGAGAAGGTCCGCGAACAGCTCGACCTCGTCCTGCGCGCCGCACGCGCGCGGGGGGCGACGGCCGACCACGTACTGCTCTCCGGCGCCCCCGGCCTCGGCAAGACCACCCTCTCGATGATCATCGCCGCCGAGATGGGCGCCCCGATCCGCATCACCAGCGGCCCGGCCATCCAGCACGCGGGCGACCTCGCGGCGATCCTCTCCTCCCTGCAGGAGGGCGAGGTCCTCTTCCTCGACGAGATCCACCGCATGTCGCGGCCCGCCGAGGAGATGCTCTACATGGCGATGGAGGACTTCCGCGTCGACGTCATCGTCGGCAAGGGCCCCGGCGCCACCGCCATCCCGCTCGAACTGCCCCCCTTCACCCTGGTCGGCGCCACCACGCGAGCGGGCCTGCTGCCGCCCCCGCTGCGCGACCGCTTCGGCTTCACGGCACACATGGAGTTCTACGAGCCCGCCGAACTCCAGCGCGTGATCCACCGCTCCGCGGACCTCCTCGACGTGGAGATCGACACCGACGGCGCCGCCGAGATCGCCGGCCGCTCCCGCGGTACCCCCCGGATCGCCAACCGGCTGCTGCGCCGCGTACGCGACTACGCGCAGGTCAAGGCCGACGGGAGGATCACCCGCGCGATCGCGGAGGCCGCGCTGAAGGTCTACGAGGTGGACGGCCGTGGTCTCGACCGCCTGGACCGCGGGGTCCTGGAGGCCTTGCTGAAGCTGTTCGGCGGCGGTCCGGTCGGCCTCTCCACCCTCGCCGTGGCGGTGGGCGAGGAACGCGAGACGGTCGAGGAGGTCGCCGAACCCTTCCTGGTGAGGGAGGGGCTGCTCGCCCGTACCCCGCGCGGGCGGGTGGCGACCCCGGCCGCCTGGGCGCACCTCGGACTCACCCCGGCCCGGGGAAGCGGACAACAGGACCTGTTCGGGGCGTGACGCGCAGGGCCGCGGCGAAGGCATTGGCCGGGGCAGGAACCCAGGTGCCATGCTGAGCGTTGTTCCATGCGCGCGGACTCGCTTAGACTCCGCCGATGCCGCCGTTGTCGGCAGCACACAACCTTTATCCATCAGGCCGCTCCACCATCGCGGTCGTCTGAAGGAAGTCCGTCCCGTGAGTCCTGTGACCCTCCTCCCGTTCATCGTGCTCATCGGGGCCATGTTCCTGATGACCCGGTCTGCCAAGAAGAAGCAGCAGCAGGCCGCCAGCATGCGCAACGACATGCAGCCCGGCAGCGGTGTCCGCACCATCGGGGGCATGTACGCGACGGTGAAGGAGGTCAACGAGGACACGGTCCTCCTCGACGCCGGTCCGGGCGTCGACCTGCTCTTCGCGAAGAACTCCATCGGTGCCGTCCTGACCGACGACGAGTACAACCGCATCGTCCACGGCGTCGAGCACGACCTGAAGTCCGACTCCGACGTCGTCCCGGACGACGCCTCCTCCCTCACCGGGTCCGCCGGGACCGACGACTCCGTCGACGAAGCTGCCGCCTCCGACGACAAGGCCGTCGACCTCGGCAAGAAGGACGAGCCCGACGAGGCGCAGGAGAAGGCCGCCGAGGCCGAGCAGGCCGAGGCCGACGAAGAGCCGAAGAAGACCGACGGCGACTCCGACGCGAAGAAGTAGCACCGTCCCCGGCGTACACGGGTCCCACCCGTCCGTGCCGGGGCGCGCTCATCTCGCCAGGGGATCCCGACACCATGTCATGGCCGCGGCCGCGCTGACCCGGCGCGAGGCGGCCCGAGAGGGAGTACGAGAAGGTGGCAGCACCTAAGAAGGGCCGGAGCGCGAGTGCCCAGAGCAAGCCAGGGCGCTCGCTGGCCCTGATCCTGATCGCCATCGTGGGGCTCACCGCAGGCATGTTCGCCTCCGGTCACACCACTCCGCGTCTCGGCATCGACCTTGCCGGCGGTACCAGCATCACGCTGAAGGCGAAGTCGGACCAGGGATCCGCGATCAACAAGGCCAACATGAACACCGCGGTCGACATCATGAACCGCCGTGTCAACGGGCTGGGCGTCTCCGAGGCGGAGGTGCAGACCCAGGGCAACGACAACATCATCGTCAACATCCCCAAGGGCACCAACTCCGAGAAGGCCCGGCAGCAGGTCGGCACCACCGCCAAGCTGTACTTCCGTCCGGTCCTGGCCCAGGAGGCCACCGGCTCCGCCGTCACCGCTTCCCCGAGCGCGTCCGCGAGCGGCTCGTCCAGCGCCTCTCCGAGCCCCTCGACGAGCGCCTCCGGCACCGGTGAGAAGGCGACCTCCTCGTCCTCCCCGTCGGCCTCCGCCACCTCGCAGGGTCGCGCGGTCACCGACGCACTGAAGGCCGACTCCACCCCTTCGGCCTCCGCGAGCACCAAGGCGAGCTCCTCCGCCAGCCCGTCGGCCTCCGCGAGCGGCGGCGCCGCCGTCTCCGCCGGCGACGCCGCGCTCCAGGCCAAGTACGCGGCCCTGGACTGCTCCAAGGAGTCGGTCCGCAACACGGCCGGCGACGGCGTGAAGCCCGGGGACGCGACCGTGGCCTGCGGTGAGATCGACAAGGTCTGGTACAAGTACCTGCTCGGCCCGGCCGCCGTCGACGGCACCGAGGTCGACAAGGCCCAGGCCGTCTTCGACACGCAGGGCGCCGCCGGCTGGCAGGTCACCATGACCTTCACCAAGCAGGGCGGCAAGAAGTTCGCCGACATCACCGGCAAGCTCGCGCAGAACCAGCAGCCGCTGAACGAGTTCGGCATCGTGCTCGACGGCAACGTCGTCTCCAGCCCGTTCGTGCAGAACTCCATCACCGGCGGCCAGGCCCAGATCTCCGGCAGCTTCACGCAGACGGAGGCCCAGGGCCTCGCCAACATGCTGTCCTACGGTGCGCTCCCGCTCTCCTTCGAGGAGCAGAGCGTGACCACGGTGACGGCGGCGCTCGGCGGTGACCAGCTGCACGCGGGTCTGCTGGCCGGCGCCATCGGCCTCGCGCTCGTCGTGATCTACCTGGTGGCCTACTACCGCGGGCTGGCGCTCATCGCGCTCGCGTCGCTGCTGGTCTCCGCGGCCCTCACCTACGTGCTGATGTCCCTGCTCGGCCCGGCCATCGGCTTCGCGCTGAACCTGCCCGCCGTCTGTGGCGCCATCGTCGCCATCGGTATCACCGCGGACTCGTTCATCGTGTACTTCGAACGCGTCCGGGACGAGATCCGCGAGGGCCGTACCCTGCGACCGGCCGTCGAGCGGGCCTGGCCGCGTGCCCGGCGCACCATCCTGGTCTCCGACTTCGTGTCGTTCCTCGCCGCCGCGGTGCTGTTCATCGTCACGGTCGGCAAGGTCCAGGGCTTCGCGTTCACGCTGGGCCTGACCACCGTCCTGGACGTGGTCGTGGTCTTCTTCTTCACCAAGCCGCTGATGACGCTCATCGCTCGGCGGAAGTTCTTCGCGAGCGGCCACAAGTGGTCCGGCCTCGACCCGAAGAGCCTGGGTGCCCACCCGCCGCTGCGCCGCACCCGCCGTCCCGGTGGTCCCGCCGCCGGCCCCGTCGAGACGAAGGAGGCATGAGCGATGTCGAAACTCGGTAACCTCGGCGCCCGCCTGCACCGTGGCGAGATCAGCTACGACTTCATCGGCCACCGCAAGCTCTGGTACGGCATCTCGATCCTGATCACCATCACGGCCATCCTGGGCCTGGCGGTGCGCGGCCTGAACATGGGCATCGACTTCCAGGGCGGCGCCGTCTTCACCACCGAGAAGACCAGCGTCTCCGTCTCCCAGGCCGAGGACTACGCGAAGACCGCGTCCGGCCATGACGCGGTCGTGCAGAAGCTGGGCAACAGCACGCTGCGCATCCAGATCGCCGGTATGGACATCAAGCAGTCCAACCAGATCAAGGACGACCTCGCCGCGGACTTCAAGGTCGACCCGGAGACGATCACCACCGACCTGGTCGGTCCCAGCTGGGGTGACCAGATCGCCAACAAGGCCTGGCAGGGCCTGGCGATCTTCATGATCCTGGTCGTGATCTACCTGGCGATCGCCTTCGAGTGGCGGATGGCCATCGCCGCCCTCGTCGCCCTGATCCACGACATCACCATCACGGTCGGCATCTACGCCCTCGTGGGCTTCGAGGTCACGCCCGGCACGGTGATCGGTCTGCTGACGATCCTCGGTTACTCGCTGTACGACACGGTCGTCGTCTTCGACTCCCTCAAGGAACAGACGAAGGACCTCACCAAGCAGACCCGCTTCACCTACAGCGAGATCGCCAACCGCTCGATCAACGGCACCCTGGTCCGCTCCATCAACACCACGGTCGTCGCGCTGCTGCCGGTGGCCGGCCTGCTGTTCATCGGCGGTGGCTTCCTCGGCGCGGGCACGCTCAACGACATCTCGCTGTCGCTGTTCGTCGGCCTCGCGGCCGGTGCCTACTCCTCGATCTTCATCGCCACGCCGCTCGTGGCCGACCTCAAGGAGCGCGAGCCGCAGGTCAAGGCGCTGCGCAAGCGTGTCCTGGCCAAGCGTGCCCAGGCCCCCGAGGAGGCGTTCGCGCAGAACCGCGGCGACGCCGCCTACGACGACGAGCCCGAGGACGCCGAAGCCGCGGTCGTCGGGCCGCGCAACCAGCCCGCGTCCCGGGGCCGGGGCCACGGCCGTCCGTCGGGGAAGCGCCGATGACCGAGCTCACCGACATCACGACACTGCTCCTCAGCCGCATCCGCGATGTGGCCGACTACCCTGAGCCGGGTGTGATGTTCAAGGACATCACCCCGCTCCTGGCGGACCCGGTGGCGTTCACCGCACTCACCGATGCCTTCGCCGAGGTCGCGGAGCGCACCGGCGCGACCAAGATCGTCGGTCTGGAGGCCCGGGGCTTCATCCTGGGCGCCCCGGTCGCCGTCCGCGCGGGCCTCGGCTTCATTCCCGTACGCAAGGCGGGCAAGCTCCCCGGAGCCACCCTCGGCCAGGCCTACGACCTGGAGTACGGCTCGGCCGAGATCGAGGTGCACGCCGAGGACCTGACCGCCGACGACCGGGTGCTGATCGTCGACGACGTCCTCGCCACCGGAGGCACCGCCGAGGCCTCGATCCAGCTCATCCACCGGGCCGGCGCCCAGGTGGCGGGCGTCGCCGTCCTGATGGAACTGGGCTTCCTCGACGGCCGCCCCCGCCTGGAGGCGGCCCTCGGGGAAGCACCCCTTGAGGCGCTGCTCAGGATCTGAGCACGGTCCGAAAACCGCCGTACGCCAAGTGGGCGGGCCCGGAGGAATCCGGCGCCCGCCCCTTGTGTTTGTACCGGTGGACGGCCCTCACACCGGCCTGAAGGCGATCCTGGAGCTCAGGATCGCTACGATGGGTGCTCCGGAGCCTGACCGGGGACCCGGATCGCGCACGAGGAGTCCTCTTGCCAGACGAGGCCCAGCACCTGACCGCCGCCAAGCCCGAGTCCGCCTCGGGGCCTGCGGCCACGCCCGCGTCGCACGCGAAGGACGACGGCCGCGGGGCGGTCGAGCACGACCGCTCCGCCCCCGTGGACAAGGCGGCCGAAGAGCCGCGGCCCAAGCCGGCCCAGCCCGAGAACGCCTCGGCCGCGCCCGCCGACCGCCCGGCCGCCGGGCAGCCGCCGGCCCGCTCCGGCTCTTCCAACCGCGTCCGTGCCCGCCTCGCCAGGCTCGGCGGCCAGCGCCAGAACCCGTACAACCCGGTCCTGGAACCGCTGCTGCGGATAGTGCGCAGCAACGACCCCAAGATCGAGACGGCGACACTGCGCCAGATCGAGAAGTCCTACCAGGTGGCCGAGCGCTGGCACCGCGGTCAGAAGCGCAAGAGCGGCGACCCGTACATCACGCACCCGCTCGCGGTGACCACGATCCTCGCCGAGCTGGGCATGGACCCGGCGACGCTCATGGCGGGCCTGCTGCACGACACCGTCGAGGACACCGAGTACGGCCTGGAGGACCTGCGCCGCGACTTCGGCGACCAGGTCGCTCTGCTGGTGGACGGCGTCACCAAGCTGGACAAGGTCAAGTTCGGCGAGGCCGCGCAGGCCGAGACCGTGCGCAAGATGGTCGTCGCCATGGCCAAGGACCCGCGCGTCCTGGTCATCAAGCTCGCCGACCGGCTGCACAACATGCGCACCATGCGCTACCTCAAGCGCGAGAAGCAGGAGAAGAAGGCGCGCGAGACCCTCGAGATCTACGCGCCGCTCGCCCACCGGCTCGGCATGAACACCATCAAGTGGGAACTGGAGGACCTCGCCTTCGCGATCCTCTACCCCAAGATGTACGACGAGATCGTACGGCTGGTGGCCGAGCGGGCACCGAAACGTGACGAGTACCTGGCCATAGTGACCGACGAGGTCCAGGCCGACCTGCGTGCCGCCCGCATCAAGGCGACCGTCACCGGCCGCCCGAAGCACTACTACAGCGTCTACCAGAAGATGATCGTCCGCGGCCGCGACTTCGCGGAGATCTACGACCTGGTGGGCATCCGCGTCCTGGTGGACACGGTCAGGGACTGCTACGCGGCTCTCGGCACGGTGCACGCGCGATGGAACCCGGTCCCCGGCCGGTTCAAGGACTACATCGCGATGCCGAAGTTCAACATGTACCAGTCGCTGCACACGACGGTCATCGGCCCCAACGGCAAGCCCGTCGAACTCCAGATCCGTACGTTCGACATGCACCGCCGTGCCGAGTACGGCATCGCCGCGCACTGGAAGTACAAGCAGGAGGCCGTCGCCGGCGCCTCAAAGGTGCGCTCGGACCAGCCGAGGACCACCGGCAAGGACGACCACCTCAACGACATGGCGTGGCTACGGCAGCTCCTCGACTGGCAGAAGGAGACCGAGGACCCCGGCGAGTTCCTGGAGTCGCTGCGCTTCGACCTGTCACGCAACGAGGTCTTCGTCTTCACGCCGAAGGGTGACGTGATAGCGCTGCCGGCCGGCGCCACGCCCGTGGACTTCTCGTACGCGGTGCACACCGAGGTGGGTCACCGCACCATAGGGGCCCGCGTCAACGGACGTCTCGTCCCGCTGGAATCGACCCTGGACAACGGCGACCTGGTGGAGGTCTTCACCTCCAAGGCGGCCGGGGCCGGGCCGTCCCGGGACTGGCTGAACTTCGTGAAGTCCCCGCGCGCCCGCAACAAGATCCGGGCCTGGTTCTCCAAGGAGCGCCGCGACGAGGCCATCGAGCAGGGCAAGGACGCCATCGCGCGCGCGATGCGCAAGCAGAACCTGCCGATCCAGCGCATCCTCACCGGCGACTCCCTCGTCACCCTCGCGCACGAGATGCGCTACCCGGACATCTCCTCGCTGTACGCGGCGATCGGCGAGGGCCACGTGGCCGCGCAGAACGTCGTGCAGAAGCTGGTGCAGGCCCTCGGCGGCGAGGAGGCGGCCACCGAGGAGATGGACGAGGCGGTCCCGTCGCGGACGCGCAGCCGCAAGCGGCGCAGCAACCAGGACCCGGGTGTCGTCGTCAAGGGCGTCGACGACGTGTGGGTCAAGCTGGCCCGGTGCTGTACGCCCGTGCCGGGCGACCCGATCATCGGATTCGTCACGCGCGGTAGTGGCGTATCGGTTCACCGCAGCGACTGCGTCAACGTGGAGTCACTGTCCCGTGAGCCGGAGCGCATCCTCGAGGTCGAGTGGGCGCCCACCCAGTCCTCGGTCTTCCTGGTCGCCATCCAGGTCGAGGCACTGGACCGTTCCCGCCTGCTCTCGGACGTCACCCGGGTCCTGTCCGACCAGCACGTCAACATCCTCTCCGCGGCCGTCCAGACCTCCCGCGACCGGGTGGCCACCTCCCGCTTCACCTTCGAGATGGGCGACCCCAAGCACCTGGGGCACGTTCTGAAGGCCGTACGCGGGGTGGAGGGCGTCTACGACGTGTACCGGATGACATCGGCGCGCAGGCCGTAGCCGAGCGCACGAGAGGCCCCCGTACGCGATGTACGGGGGCCTCTTCGACGACCGGTTCGGTCGGATGCCGGTCGCGGTCAGCCGCCGAACTCGTGGAGGCCCTTCAGTGCCTGGTCCAGCAGCGCCTGGCGGCCCTCCAGCTCCCGCTCCAGCTTGTCGGCCTTCGCGGAGTTGCCCTGGGCGCGAGCCTGGTCGATCTGCGTCCGCAGCTTGTCGACGGCGGCCTGGAGCTGACCGGTCAGACCCGCGGCACGCGCGCGTGCCTCCGGGTTCGTCCGGCGCCACTCGGCCTCCTCGGACTCCTGCATGGCCCGCTCCACGGCGTGCATCCGGCCCTCGACCTTCGGCCGGGCGTCGCGCGGCACGTGGCCGATGGCCTCCCAGCGCTCGTTGAGCGAGCGGAACGCGGCACGCGCCGTCTTCAGATCACCGATCGGCAGGAGCCTCTCGGCCTCCTCGGCCAGCTCCTCCTTGAGCTTCAGGTTCTCCGTCTGCTCCGCGTCCCGCTCGGCGAACACCGAACTGCGGGCGGCGAAGAAGACGTCCTGGGCGCCGCGGAAGCGGTTCCACAGGTCGTCCTCGTGCTCGCGCTGCGCGCGGCCCGCCGCCTTCCACTCCGCCATCAGCTCGCGGTAGCGGGCCGCCGTCGGACCCCAGTCCGACGAAGCGGACAGCGCCTCGGCCTCGGAGACCAGCCGCTCCTTGGTCCGGCGGGCCTCCTCGCGCTGCGCGTCCAGCTGGGCGAAGTGCGCCTTGCGGCGCTTGGAGAACGCCGAGCGCGCGTGCGAGAACCGGTGCCACAACTCGTCGTCCGACTTGCGGTCGAGGCGCGGCAGACCCTTCCAGATGTCCACCAGTGACCGCAGCCGTTCACCGGCGGCCCGCCACTGGTCGGACTGCGCCAGCTGCTCCGCCTCGGTGACCAGGTCCTCCTTGGCCTTGCGGGCCTCGTCGGACTGCTTGGCCCGCTGCTGCTTGCGCTCCTCGCGCCGCGACTCGACCGTCGCCACCAGCTTGTCCAGCCGGTCCCGAAGCGTCTGGAGATCACCGACCGCGTGGTGCGCGTCGACCTGTTCGCGGATGTGGTCGATCGCGACCTGGGCGTCCTTGGTCGACAGATCGGTGGTCTTCACTCGCTTCTCGAGGAGGCCGATCTCGACAACCAGGCCCTCGTACTTGCGCTCGAAATAGGCCAGCGCCTCCTCGGGGGAGCCTGCCTGCCAGGAACCGACCACCTGCTCGCCGTCGGCCGTACGCACGTACACGGTCCCCGTCTCGTCGACGCGGCCCCACGGGTCGCTGCTCACAGCGCCTCCTCCACATGATGCCTCCGAGGGGCTTCGGCGCCCCCGGGCATCGTCCACAGTTTCGTCACGGCCAACATAGGCGACCGGCGGGCCGCCTGTCCGCATCCAGCGCGACCGAGATTGCGCGGTTGACCGGCCCTTGGTCGTCTGATCGCCGTCAGGATTTGGCGACCGTCGCCTTGTTGATCACGACGGTCGCGTTCGGGGCGCCGTCACCGGCGCCCGTGTTCTCACCCGCGGCGGCGATCTTCTTCAGAACCTTCATGCCGTCGGCCGACACCGTCCCGAAGGGGGTGTAGCTGGGCGGCAGCTGACTGGCCTGGTAGACGAGGAAGAACTGGCTCCCGCCGGTGTGCGCCTGACCGGTGTTGGCCATCGCGATGGTGCCCGCCGGGTAGGTGTTGTTCTTGAGGCTGGTGTCCTTCAGGTTCTCGTCCGGAATGGTGTAGCCGGGGCCGCCGCTGCCGCTGCCCGTCGGGTCGCCGCACTGGAGCACGTAGATGCCGTTGGTGGTGAGGCGGTGGCACTTGGTGTGGTCGAAGTAGCCCTTGCCGGCGAGGAAGCTGAACGAGTTCACCGTGTGCGGCGCGGCCTTCGCCTTGAGCGCTATGTCGATGTCGCCGCAGGTCGTCGCCAGCGTCATCGTGTACTTCGCCGACGTGTCGATCGTGACCGCCGGCTCCTTCTTCCAGCTCTGCGTCTTGACCGAGCCCGCGGCCGCCTTCTCGCACGGATCCTTGGCGGCGCTGGGCGTCGCGGACGGAGTCGTCTCCGAGCTCGCGTTCGCCTTGTCGTTGCCGTCGTCCTTCAGGACGCCCGTCGTGTACAGCGCCACACTGCCGATGATGATCACGCCGAGCACCGACGCGATCACAGAGTTGCGCACGCGCGCCTTGCGTCGCGCGGAGGTGCGCCGCTGCTGCTGCCGCAAGAACTTCTCCCGGGCGAGCTGACGCTTCCGCTGTTCCTGGGTGACCACCGGGTTCTCTCCTCGTGCGTCTCGTACGTCGACTGGGACGCGTGCGTCTTGTGAGCCGACCGCCTGCGTGTGCCCCGTACCGTATATGGGTTCGCTGAGGAATCGGCAGCGCCGGTAGGCTCTGACCACTGGCGCAGCCGCCCAGAAGCCCACGCGTATCGACACAAACGAAGGACGATCGTGCTCATTGCCGGGTTCCCCGCCGGCGCCTGGGGGACGAACTGTTATCTCGTCGCCCCCGCGGCCGGTGAGGAGTGCGTGATCATCGACCCGGGCCACCAGGCGGCCCCGGGAGTCGAGGAAGCGGTCAGGAAGCATCGGCTCAAGCCCGTCGCCGTCGTCCTCACCCACGGCCACATCGACCACGTGGCCTCGGTCGTCCCGGTGTGCGGAGCGCACGGTGTACCGGCCTGGATCCACCCCGCGGACCGCTACATGATGAGCGACCCCGAGAAGGCGGTCGGCCGGTCCATCGGGATGCCGCTGATGGGCGAGCTGACCGTGGGGGAGCCGGACGACGTCCGTGAGCTGGCCGACGGCGTCGGCCTCGACCTGGCGGGTCTGGAGTTCTCCGTCGCCCACGCGCCGGGCCATACCAAGGGGTCGGTGGCCTTCCGGATGCCCGAGACGACCGACGTCCCGTCGGTCTTCTTCTCCGGGGATCTGCTGTTCGCCGGCTCCATCGGACGCACCGACCTGCCCGGCGGTGACATGGCCGAGATGCTCGACTCGCTGGCCCGCGTGTGCCTGCCACTCGACGACTCGACCGTGGTGCTGTCCGGCCACGGCCCCCAGACGACCATCGGCCAGGAGCGCGCCACCAACCCGTATCTGCGGCAGGTGGCGGCCGACGGCCAGGGAGCGGGTTCGCACCCCGCTCCCCGACGAGGAATGTGACGAGAGACCTTCCGTGAGCACCTTCCAGGCCCCCAAGGGCACGTACGACCTGATCCCGCCGGACAGCGCCAGGTACCTCGCCGTCCGCGAGGCCATCGCCGCGCCGCTGCGCAACTCCGGCTACGGCTACATCGAGACGCCCGGCTTCGAGAACGTGGAGCTCTTCGCGCGCGGTGTCGGTGAGTCGACCGACATCGTGACGAAGGAGATGTACGCCTTCGAGACCAAGGGCGGCGACCGGCTCGCGCTGCGCCCCGAGGGGACGGCGTCCGTGCTGCGCGCCGCTCTCGAGGCCAACCTGCACAAGGCGGGCAACCTGCCGGTCAAGCTCTGGTACTCCGGCTCGTACTACCGCTACGAGCGCCCCCAGAAGGGCCGTTACAGGCACTTCTCGCAGGTCGGCGCCGAGGCGATCGGCGCGGAGGACCCGGCGCTGGACGCCGAGCTGATCATCCTGGCCGACCAGGCGTACCGGTCGCTGGGGCTGCGGAACTTCCGCATCCTGCTCAACAGCCTCGGCGACAAGGAGTGCCGCCCGGTGTACCGGGAGGCACTCCAGAGCTTCCTGCGGAGCCTGGAGCTCGACGAGGACACGCTGCGCCGCGCGGAGATCAACCCGCTGCGGGTCCTGGACGACAAGCGCGAGTCGGTCCAGAAGCAGCTCGGGGACGCGCCGCTCCTGCGCGACTACCTCTGCGACGCCTGCAAGGCGTACCACGAGGAGGTCCGTGAGCTGATCACGGCGGCGGGAGTGGCCTTCGAGGACGACCCGAAGCTGGTCCGCGGCCTCGACTACTACACCCGTACGACCTTCGAGTTCGTCCACGACGGGCTGGGCTCGCAGTCCGCGGTGGGCGGCGGCGGCCGGTACGACGGTCTCTCCGAGATGATCGGCGGTCCCGCTCTGCCGTCGGTGGGCTGGGCGCTGGGCGTCGACCGTACGGTGCTTGCGCTGGAGGCGGAGGGCGTGGAGCTGGAACTGCCCGCCGTGACCTCCGTGTTCGCCGTACCGCTCGGCGAGGAGGCCCGCCGGGTCCTCTTCGCGAAGGTCACCGAACTGCGCAAGCTCGGTGTCGCGGCCGACTTCTCCTACGGCGCCAAGGGGCTCAAGGGCGCCATGAAGAACGCCAACCGCAGCGGTGCCCGCTACACGGTCGTCGCCGGTGAACGCGACCTCGCCGAGGGCGTCGTCCAGCTGAAGGACATGGAGTCCGGCGAGCAGACGGCGATCGGCGTCAACGAGATCGTGGCGGAACTGGAGTCGAGGCTGGGCTAGCGGGCCCAGCGGGGCGAGGAAGGCGCCGGGTCGGGTGACCCGGCGCCTTCGTCATGCACCGGAGCGTCAACCTCGCGGGCGCGCGTTCCTCCTGTGGAGGACTGCGTCTCCCAGGTGCCACGCGCGTGTGCCGCCGGGCCCGTTGGGCTGCTCGGCCTTGGCCGGAACCGAACAACCGGGGACGGCCGTACGTACTTCCTTATGTCCACCGAACGGTGCGCACCCGGTCCTGTGCGGCACAATGGCCCCTGCCCGAAGATGGTCCAACTCTCAAGCGACGGATCGGCGTGATGAGCAAGACGACGACAGTCAAAGACGTCTCCACGGAGTCCGAGCCCGAGCGCGTCGCCGCGACCGGACCCCGGACCGTGGGCGGCAGCCGTGCGTTCGCGATCCTGCTGCTGATCACCGGTGCGGCCGGTCTGCTGGCCGCCTGGGTCATCACGCTCGACAAGTTCAAGATCCTCGAGGCCAAGGTCGAGGGCAAAACCTTCACGCCCAGCTGCAGCATCAGCCCGATCATCAGCTGCGGCAGCGTGATGGAGAGCAAGCAGGCCGCCGTCTTCGGCTTCCCCAACCCGATGCTCGGCCTCGTCGCCTACGGCATCGTGATCTGCGTCGGCGTGACCCTGCTGACCCGTGTCGCCCTCCCGCGCTGGTACTGGCTGACCTTCAACGCCGGCACGCTCTTCGGTGTGGCCTTCTGCACCTGGCTCCAGTACCAGTCGCTGTACAAGATCAACGCCCTGTGCCTGTGGTGCTCGCTGGCCTGGGTCGCGACGATCACCATGTTCTGGTACGTCACCTCGTTCAACGTGCGCAACGGCCTTCTGCCCGCCCCGGGCTGGCTGAAGCGGTTCCTCGGCGAGTTCACCTGGGTCCTGCCGGTCACCCATGTCGGCATCATCGCCATGCTGGTCCTGACCCGCTGGGGCGCGGACCTCTGGGCCTGAGCCCGGCACACCGGACCCGCCCCGGACAGCGGTGTCGGACCTCTGACGTAGGCTCCGATGTGTGGAGCCCGACCTGTTCACCGCCGCAGCAGAAGAACGCCAGGAGAAGGACCCCGCCGGGAGCCCCCTGGCGGTCCGGATGCGCCCGCGCATCCTCGACGAGGTGGTGGGCCAGCAGCACCTGCTGAAGCCGGGCTCACCCCTGCGCCGCCTGGTCGGCGAGGGGGCCACCGGTCCGGCCGGGCCCTCCTCGGTGATCCTCTGGGGGCCGCCCGGCACCGGGAAGACGACCCTGGCGTACGTCGTCTCCAAGGCCACCAACAAGCGGTTCGTCGAACTGTCGGCGATCACCGCGGGCGTCAAGGAGGTCCGCGCGGTCATCGACGGCGCCCGCCGTGCCATCGGTGGCTACGGCAAGGAGACCGTCCTCTTCCTCGACGAGATCCACCGCTTCAGCAAGGCCCAGCAGGACTC
>NZ_JBHWUU010000083.1:0-44145 GCF_042737375.1 Streptomyces sp. NPDC060000 | reverse complement strand
ACACCGGCCGCCCCTCACGCGCGCGTGGCGCCCCGGCGGGGCACAATGCGAGGCGTGAACGCCGACAGTCAGCGGGTGACGCCCCCGACACCGCCGACGCCCCGGACCCCGGAAACCGCGCTCGGACGGCTCGCCGTGCCCGCCGGGATCCTCGCGGCCGTCGCCGCGGCCTTCGTGTACGTCGGGACCGTCGACCCCAATGAGCCCGGCCACTACCCGGTCTGCCCGCTGCTGCGCATCACGGGCCTGTACTGCCCGGGCTGCGGCGGTCTGCGCAGCGCGCACGCCTTCGTGCACGGTGACTTCGCCACCGCCCTGCACGACAACGCGATGGCTGTCGTCGGCTACCTGGGCTTCGCGGTGGTGTGGACCGTCTGGGTGGTCCGCGCGGCACGCGGACGCCCCGCGCGCGTGGAACTCACCCCGGTGCGGATGTGGACGCTGGGCGCGTTCCTGCTGGTCTTCACGGTTGTCCGGAACCTGCCGTTCGGTGGCTGGCTGCATCCTTGATCAACGGGCGAATGCCCAGTATGGGGGCACCTCCCGCCCGAGCATGCGAAGCTTGTTCGAGGGCGGGGGAGGGACCGCCGTCAACCGGATGTGAGGCCTTCGCCTTCCTCCGGATACCATCGCAGTGACCACCTTTTTTCTCTGGTCGCTGGAACTGTCCACCGTCTGTCAGCCGTCTGGAAGGGGGCCGCTCGCGTGAGTGTGCTCGACGAGATCATCGACGGAGTCCGTGCCGACCTCGCGGAGCGGCAGGCGCGCGTCAGCCTCGACGAGCTCAAGGAGCGCGCGGCGAAGGCCCCCGCACCCAAGGACGGGGTGGCCGCGCTCCGGGGCGACGGCGTCAAGGTGATCTGCGAGGTCAAGCGCTCCAGCCCGTCCAAGGGCGCGCTGGCCGCGATCGCCGACCCGGCCGGACTGGCCGCGGACTACGAGGCGGGCGGCGCCGCCGTCATCTCCGTCCTCACCGAGGAGCGCCGCTTCGGCGGCTCCCTCGCCGACCTCGAGGCGGTACGCGCGCGGGTGGACATCCCCGTGCTGCGCAAGGACTTCATCGTCACCTCGTACCAGTTGTGGGAGGCCCGCGCGTACGGCGCCGACCTCGCGCTGCTGATCGTGGCCGCCCTCGAGCAGTCGGCCCTGGAGTCGCTGATCGAGCGTGCCGTCTCCATCGGCCTCACCCCGCTCGTCGAGGTCCACGACGAGGACGAGGTCGAGCGCGCGGTCGACGCGGGCGCCAAGGTGATCGGCGTCAACGCGCGCAACCTGAAGACCCTCGAGGTCGACCGGGGCACCTTCGAGCGGATCGCCCCCGAGATCCCGGCCCACGTCGTCAGCGTCGCCGAGTCCGGCGTCCGGGGCCCGCACGACCTCATCGCGTACGCCAACGCCGGCGCCGACGCGGTCCTGGTCGGCGAGTCCCTGGTGACGGGCCGCGACCCGAAGACGGCCGTGGCCGACCTGGTGGCGGCGGGCGAGCACCCCGCACTGCGCCACGGCCGGGGCTGAGACCCCGCTAGGCTTGCCCCGATGACTCCGACGACCACCGAGACGACCACGGACCGGTACGCCCGCCTCGCGCGTGGCTGCCGCCCGCGTGGCTGCCGTGCGCCCGCCCGCAGGGTGCACGGCCGCCGGGTCCGGTATGTCATCGGGGACGAGCCGGGACAGGTGAACGGCATGCGATGGCAGCGCGCCCTTCAGGGGCGCGGGGCTTGGTCGAATTCCGCGGTTCTGCCGCGCGGGCGCGACCGGCTGTCTACGGCCTGAGGTCGTCCGACAAGCTCCGTCCCCACGGCGATCAGTGTTCTCCACAAACTCACCGTGAGGTTTCCGCATGCCCAGCGAGTTCTTCATTCCCGACCCCGACGGTCAAATCCCCAGCGCCGAAGGCTACTTCGGCGCGTTCGGCGGCAAGTTCATCCCGGAGGCGCTGGTCGCCGCCGTGGACGAGGTCGCCGTCGAGTACGACAAGGCCAAGCACGACCCCGAGTTCGCCCGCGAGCTCGACGACCTGCTCGTGCACTACACCGGCCGCCCCAGCTCCCTCACCGAGGTGCCGCGGTTCGCCGAACACGCCGGCGGTGCCCGGGTCTTCCTGAAGCGTGAGGACCTCAACCACACCGGCTCGCACAAGATCAACAACGTGCTGGGCCAGGCCCTGCTCACCAGGCGCATGGGCAAGACACGCGTGATCGCCGAGACCGGCGCCGGCCAGCACGGCGTGGCGACGGCCACCGCGTGCGCGCTCTTCGGACTCGAGTGCACGATCTACATGGGCGAGATCGACACCCAGCGCCAGGCCCTCAACGTGGCCCGCATGCGCATGCTGGGCGCCGAGGTCGTCGCCGTGAAGTCCGGCAGCCGCACGCTGAAGGACGCCATCAACGAGGCCTTCCGTGACTGGGTCGCCAACGTCGACCGCACCCACTACCTGTTCGGCACGGTCGCGGGGCCGCACCCCTTCCCGGCGATGGTGCGCGACTTCCACCGCGTCATCGGTGTCGAGGCCCGCCGCCAGATCCTGGAGCGCGCCGGACGGCTGCCCGACGCGGCGGTCGCCTGTGTCGGCGGCGGCTCCAACGCCATCGGCCTCTTCCACGCCTTCATCCCGGACGCCGGAGTCCGGCTCATCGGCTGCGAGCCGGCCGGTCACGGCATCGAGACCGGCGAGCACGCGGCGACCCTGACCGCGGGCGAGCCCGGCATCCTGCACGGCTCCCGCTCCTACGTCCTCCAGGACGACGAGGGCCAGATCACCGAGCCGTACTCCATCTCGGCGGGTCTGGACTACCCGGGCATCGGCCCCGAGCACTCCTACCTCAAGGACACCGGCCGCGGCGAGTACCGCGCGGTCACCGACGACGCGGCCATGCAGGCGCTGCGTCTGCTGTCGCGCACCGAGGGCATCATCCCGGCCATCGAGAGCGCGCACGCGCTGGCCGGAGCCCTGGAGGTCGGCAAGGAGCTCGGCAAGGACGGGCTGATCGTCGTCAACCTGTCCGGCCGCGGCGACAAGGACATGGACACGGCCGCCCGCTACTTCGACCTGTACGACACCGACGCCGAGGTCGCCGCCGACGGGGCCGCCACCGCCGAGATCGAGGGGGACGCCAAGTGAGCGGGACCGCATTCACCGGCGGACAGAGCAGGCTGCTGTCGGACACCCTCGCCGCCGCCAAGGCGGAGGACCGCGCCGCGCTGATCGCCTACCTCCCGGCCGGGTTCCCGACGGTGGACGGCGGCATCGAGGCGATCAAGGCCGTCCTCGACGGTGGCGCGGATGTCGTCGAGGTCGGTCTGCCGCACAGCGACCCCGTCCTCGACGGTCCGGTCATCCAGACCGCCGACGACATCGCGCTGCGCGGCGGAGTGCGGATCGCGGACGTCATGCGGACGGTCCGGGAGGCCTTCGAGGCCTCCGGGAAGCCGGTCCTCGTCATGACGTACTGGAACCCGATCGACCGCTACGGCGTCGAGCGTTTCACCGCCGAGCTGGCCGAGGCGGGCGGCGCCGGCTGCATCCTGCCCGACCTGCCGGTCCAGGAGTCGGCGCTGTGGAGGGAGCACGCGGACAAGCACGGCCTCGCGACGGTCTTCGTCGTGGCGCCGAGCAGCCAGGACGCGCGGCTCGCGCAGATCACCCGGGCGGGCAGCGGCTTCGTCTACGCCGCCTCGCTGATGGGCGTCACCGGCACCCGTGAGTCGGTGGGCACGCAGGCCCAGAACCTGGTCGAGCGGACCCGGGCGACCGGCGCCGGTCTGCCCGTCTGTGTCGGCCTCGGTGTCTCCGACGCCAGGCAGGCCGCCGAGGTGGCCGGCTTCGCCGACGGCGTGATCGTCGGCTCGGCCTTCGTCAAGCGGATGCTGGACGCGCCGGACGACGCGGCCGGCGTCGAGGCGGTGCGCGAACTCGCGGGTGAGCTGGCGAAGGGCGTGCGCCGACAGGCGTAGCCCGGGGCCGGCTCAGCCGGGAACAGGCGTATCGGAGCGGGACATTTCCACGAAATATGTCCATGGTCACTCGAACGGGTGGACCTGGGGTCGGGGAGGCGCAATGCGCCTCCCCGGTTCGTTCTGGGGGTGTGAGCGAGAAGAATCATGCGGGAAAGCGCACCGCCAGGGAGCGGCTGGCGGTCGAGCGAGAGAAACAGAAGGCCGTGGAGCGACGCCGGCGGACGCTGATCGTCGCGTCCAGCGTCGTCTGCGTCCTGGGCCTGGCGGCGGTGATCGGGATCGTCGCCGCGAACTCCGGCAAGGACGACAGCAGCGACAAGGCGGGCCCGGTCGTGGCGCCCTCGGGGGCGAAGGGCGAGGACGCGCTGGCCATCCCCGTCGGCAAGGGGAGCGCCAAGTCCACGCTCACGGTGTGGGAGGACTTCCGCTGCCCGGCCTGCCGGGCCTTCGAGACGGCGTACCGCCCCACGATCCACGAGCTGACGGACGCCGGGAAGCTCAGGGTCGAGTACCACCTGGCCACGCTCATCGACGGCAACATGGGCGGCAGCGGCTCCCGTAACGCGGCCAACGCGGCGGCCTGCGCGCAGAACGCCGGGAAGTTCTCCGCCTACCACGACGTGCTGTACGAGAACCAGCCGGAAGAAACGAAGGACGCCTTCGCCGAGAACAGCAAGCTCATCGGGCTCGCCGCCAAGGTCGACGGCCTCGACACGCCCACGTTCCGTACCTGTGTCGAGGACGGCACGCACAACAGCTGGGTCGTGAAGTCCAACCAGGCTTTCCAGAACGGCCATTTCGGCGGCACTCCGACCGTGCTGTTCAACGGCAAGAACATCTACGCGGACCAGTCGATGACGCCGGCGAAGCTGAAGCAGAGGGTGGAGGAGGCCGACAAAGGGTGACAGGGGGTAAGGCCCCTTCACACCTGCCCGTTATGGAGCCGTTGCCGGGCTGCCTGCCGTCGGCCCGGCCCGGCACGGTAGCGTCGACCCTGCCATGGAACTTGCCTACATTCCCAGCCCGTCGCACGGAGTGCTGTACCTCGGCCCCGTTCCGCTGCGCGGCTACGCGTTCTGCATCATCATCGGCGTCTTCGTCGGGGTCTGGCTCGGTAACCGGCGCTGGGTCGCCCGTGGCGGGCAGGCCGGCACGGTGGCCGACATCGCCGTCTGGGCGGTGCCCTTCGGCCTGGTCGGCGGCCGGCTCTACCACGTGATCACGGACTACGAGCTGTACTTCAGCGAGGGCCGTGACTGGGTGGACGCCTTCAAGGTCTGGGAGGGCGGCCTCGGTATCTGGGGCGCGATCTCGCTCGGTGCGGTGGGCGCGTGGATCGGCTGTCGACGGCGGGGCATCGCACTGCCCGCGTACGCCGACGCCATCGCGCCCGGCATCGCGCTCGCCCAGGCGATCGGCCGCTGGGGCAACTGGTTCAACCAGGAGCTGTACGGCAAGGAGACCGACCTTCCCTGGGCCCTGCACATCACGTCCTCGGCGGACGGACGGGTGCCCGGCTACTACCATCCGACGTTCCTGTACGAGTCGCTGTGGTGCGTCGGCGTGGCGCTCCTCGTCATCTGGGCCGACCGCCGCTTCAAGCTGGGGCACGGGCGGGCCTTCGCGCTGTACGTCGCCGCGTACTGTGTGGGCCGCGCGTGGATCGAGTACATGCGGGTCGACGACGCCCACCACATCCTGGGTCTGCGGCTGAACGACTGGACCGCGCTGGTCGTGTTCCTGCTCGCGGTGGCCTACTTCGTCATCTCGGCGAAGAAGCGGCCGGGGCGTGAGGCAGTGGTCGAGCCGGGTGCGGATGCCTCCGGCGGTGGGACGGAAGCCGGAGCCGACGGCGAGGGCAAGGCGCTGGACGCGGCCAAGGACGAGACCGACGGCGACACCGACGTGAAGTCCGACGTGAAGTCCGACGCGAAGTCCGACGCGAAGTCCGACGTGAAGTCCGAGGCCGGGGGTGCCGTGAAGTCCGGCTCTGCGGGCGACGACGCGGCGAAGGCCAACGCCGACGCCGGAGCGGCGGGTGTCGGCGAAGCCAAGGCTGACGACGCCTCCAAGGCGGATGTCAAGGTCAAGACCGGTGCCGACACCAAGGCCACGGCCAAGGCCGGTGCGGGTGTGGCGGACGCGCACGGCAAGGCCGAGGCCGACGGGCCCGCTGCCGTGAAGGACGAGGTCAAGGACGGGGCCGAGTCGGCCGGTAAGAAGAGCTGACGGCTGGTCGTTCGTACGACGACGAGGGCGCCCGGGGTCTGCCGGGCGCCCTCGTCGTCTGTGCGCGACGGGGAGGGGTCAGCCCCCGCGGGCCGCCAGGGACAGGGTGCGTTGTGCCATCGCCACCACGGCCGCGTCGATGAAGCGGCCGTCCGGCAGCGCCTGGGCGCCCTGTTCGGTGGCCGCCGCTTTCACGATCGTCTCGGCTTCCTCCAGCTCGTGCTGGGTGGGCAGATAGGCCCGTTCGATGATCGGGAGCTGGCGGGGGTGGATGGCGGCGCGGCCGAGAAAACCGAGGGTGCGGCCGTGGGCGCAGCTGGTGGCCAGGCCCTCCAGGTCACGGATGTCGGGGTGGACCGACTGGTGTGGCGGAGCCAGGCCCGCGGCCCGGGCGGCGACCACGACACGGGCGCGGGACCAGTCGAGGCCCGCGTCGTCGCGGACGCCCAGGTCGGCCCGTAGGTCCGCCTCGCCGATGGCGATGCCGCGCAGGGAGGGGTGGGCGCAGGCGATGGCGTAGGCGTGTTCGATGCCGAGGGCGGTCTCCAGGAGGGCGTGGAGGGGGGTGGCTCCACGGTCCGCGGGCGGGACGCTCTCGGCGACGCGGGTGATCTGGTGCGGGGACGTCACTTTCGGCAGACGCAGGGCGGAGACCCCCGGGAGAGCGGCCATCGTACGGAGGTCCGCCGCCGCGAAGGGGCTGTCCAGGGCGTTCACCCGGACATGGACCGGGACCGACTGGGGCTCGCGCAGGCGTTCGGCGGTGGCCGTGCGGGCGTACTCCTTTCGGTCCGCGGCGACCGCGTCCTCCAGGTCGACGATGACGACGTCCGCGCCGCAGGCGAGGGCCTTGGTGACGGTCTCCGGACGGTCGCCGGGGACGTAGAGCCAGGTCAGTGGGGTTCTGTTCACAGGGCGCCTGCCTCGCGCAGGGATGTCAGCTCGGCCGTGGTCAGGCCCAGTTCGGTCAGGACCGCCTCCGTGTCGGCGCCGTGCGGGCGGCCGGTCCAGCGGATCGCGCCGGGCGTGGAGGAGAGCCGGAAGAGGACGTTCTGCATGCGGATCCGGCCCAGTTCCGGGTCGTCGACCGCGGTGATCGTGTCGAGGGCCTGGTACTGGGGGTCGGTCATCACGTCCCGTACGTCCTGGACCGGGGCGATCGCCGCCTCCGCCTTCTCGAAGGCGGCCAGGACGTCGATGCGGTCGCGGGCGGCGATCCAGCTGCCGACCGCCTCGTCGAGGAGGTCGGCGTGGGCGGCCCGGTCGGCGCCGGTCGCGAACCAGGGCTCGTCGATCAGGTCGGGGCGGCCGACCAGGCGCATGACGCGCTCCGCGACCGACTGGGCCGACGTGGAGACGGCGACCCAGCCTCCGTCGGCGGTGCGGTAGGTGTTGCGCGGGGCGTTGTTGGCGGACCGGTTGCCGGTGCGGGCCTGGACGTATCCCAGCTGGTCGTACCAGAGCGGCTGGGGGCCGAGGACGGTGAGGATGGGTTCGATGATCGCCATGTCGACGACCTGTCCCTCGCCGGTGCGGTCGCGGCCGGCGAGGGCCGTCATAACGGCGTAGGCGGTGGCCAGGCCGGCGATCGAGTCGGCCAGGCCGAAGGGCGGGAGGGTCGGGGGCGCGTCCGGTTCTCCGGTGATCGCCGCGAACCCGCTCATCGCCTCGGCGAGGGTGCCGAAGCCCGGGCGGTGCGCGTAGGGACCGAACTGGCCGAAGGCGGTGACCCGGGTGAGGACGAGACGGGGGTTGGCCGCCGACAGCGCGTCCCAGCCGAGGTCCCACTTCTCCAGGGTGCCGGGGCGGAAGTTCTCGATGATCACGTCGGCGGTGGCGGCCAGGCGCAGCAGCGTGGCGCGGCCGCCGGGCTTGGAGAGGTTGAGGGTGATGGTGCGCTTGTTGCGGCCGAGGAGCTTCCACCAGAGGCCCACGCCGTCCTTGGACGGGCCGTGCCCCCGGGAGGGGTCGGGCTGGGTGGGGTGCTCGACCTTGATGACCTCCGCGCCGAAGTCGCCGAGCATGGTGGCGGCGAGGGGCCCGGCGAAGAGGGTGGCCAGGTCGAGGACGCGGACACCGTGCAGGGGAGCGGTCCTCTCGGTCATGACGCGCACGGCGTCTCGGTCTCGGCGCGGCGGGGCGTCGAGTCGTCGGCGTCCGCGTGGGCGGCGAGGCCCCCGTGCGTGCTGCCGGGTGCGACGGTGTCGGTCATGGGCGGGAAGCCTCCCGGTGGGCGAGGGACCAGGTGAGGTGGGCCAGGGTGTCGAAGCCGACGCCGTTGAGGTCGGCGACGGAGGTGGCCAGACGGTTCTTGAGGGGGGCCGTCCAGTGGTCGGGGAGGGCGGCCGGGTCGCCGGTGAGCAGGGCGGCGATCCCGCCGGCCGTCGCGCCGACCGAGTCGGTGTCCAGGCCGCCGGACACGGCCCGGCCGATGGAGCCGGTGAAGTCGCCGTCCGCGTGGGTGAGGGCGGCGGCGAGCAGGGCGCTGTTGGGGACGGCGTGGACCCAGTGGTACGCCTTGTGGGTGGCGTGGAGTTCGTCCACCACGGTGTCGAAGTCGTCGTGTTCCGAGGCGAGTCGGACGGCGTGGGTGACGGCCTGCGCGAGACGGGAGCGGGGCGGGACGACGCTCAGGCCGGTACGCAGACAGGCGTGGATGTCCTGGGCGCCGGTCGCGGCCGTGGCGATGGTGGCCGCCGTGAACATCGCCGCGTAGACCCCGTTGGCGGTGTGCGTGAGGGTGGCGTCGCGGTGGGCCTGCTCGGCCGCCGCCGCCGGGTCCCCGGGGTTGGTCCAGCCGTGGACGTCGGCGCGGATGAGGGCGCCGATCCATTCCCGGAACGGGTTGCGGTGGCGCGCGGTGAGCGGGGGCTCGATGCCGCAGAGGAGGTTGCGCAGGGCGACGCGTTCGGCGGTGAAGGTGCGGCCCGCCGGGAGCTCGTCCAGCCAGAGCCCGGCCACGTCCGCGGTGGTGAAGTCCCTGCCGTGGCGTTGCAGCAGAAGGAGGTTGAGCAACGGGTAGTTGAGGTCGTCGTCCTCGGGCATGCCGTCGATGTTCTCGGCGAGGGAGGTGGTCGCCGAGCGGCGGTTCCACGGGTGTGTCTCAAGGAGAGGCTGGGGGACTCCGCAGGCGGTGAAGTAGTGGGCGAGGGGCCAGTTGCCGGTGGCCCGGGCGAGTTGGCGGACGGCCTCCAGGGGGAGTTTCTCGACCGGTTTGCCCAGCAGACAGCCGGTGGCCCGGCCCAGCCAGGCCGCCTCCAGTCCGGCCCGGGTGGGGGCCGGTGAGTGACCGTCGGCAGGCCGGCCCGGCCACTGCGGGCACAGGGCCCTGATCCTCTTCAGGCCGGTCGGCTCGTGCTCCGTCAATCTGCCGGGCAGGTCGGCCAGTTCGTCGAGGAGGTCTTCCGCGAGGAGGCGCAGGTAGCGGGAGGCGGGCTGGGGGGACGCGCCCGCCCGGGCCGGTGCCTCGCAGCCGCCGGCCGCCTTCCAGCGTGCGGCGATCGTCCAGGGTTCGCGGCCGTCCTGGGCCGCCTGGCGCAGTTCGTGGCCGAGGAGGTCCTCCGGTTGTACCCAGCTCAGTCGGAGCATCCCGGACCTCCGATCGCGGCGAACGCCTGCTCGTGCGTGCGGCGGTGGCGGACGTCCCGGTCGAAGATCTCCCGGGTGACCTCGGCGAGCGTCGCCGCGGGCTGACAGAGGTCGAGGCGGCTGGCCTCGGCGACCTGCTTGGACCAGTCGTCGGGCGGTGGCGAGTTGAGGGCGCCGGCCACCGCTCCGGCCATCGTCGCGATCGAATCGCAGTCGCGGCCGTAGTTGACCGCGCCCAGGACCGCCTGCCGGTAGTCGCCGCCGGCCACCACCAACATCCCCAGGGCGACGGGGAGTTCCTCGATCGCGTGCAGGCGGGACGGGCGACGGGCGGCCAGGGAGGGGCGACGGTAGTCGGGGCCCACGGTGTCGTACGGCGTCACCGCCTCGCGCAGTGGGACCAGCGCCGACTCGAAGTCGGTGTGCCGGGCCGCCGCTTCGCAGACCTTCTCGATCGCCGTGCGGGTCCCGTCCTGTGCCAGCGCCAGACAGGCCGTGACGACGGAGTCCGCCGTCGCGCCCGGCGTACAGGCGGCCGCCACCGCCGCCGCGAAGACTCCCGCCGCCTCACGGCCGTACGACGACTGGTGGGCGCCCGCGATCTCCAGCGCCTCGGCGTACGCGCCCGCCGGGTTGGCCGCGTTGACCAGGCCCACCGGGGCCATGTACATCGCCGCACCGCAGTTGACGATGTTGCCCACGCCTGCCTCACGCGGGTCCACATGACCGTAATGGAGTCTGGTCACCAGCCATTTCTCCGCCAGGAAGATCCGGTGGAGGGGGAGTGCCTCCGCCTCCAGCTCCGGGATCCAGCGAGGTGTCGTCAGCAGGTCCGGGACCAGGTGGTCCGCGATCGCGTACGCGTCCAGGTGGTCGCGGACCGTGGCATAGACCCTGATCAGCGCGTGGGTCATCAAGGTGTCGTCGGTGACGTGGCCGTCACCCTTGTGGTACGGGGCGAGGGGGCGGGCGGTGCGCCAGTCGTCGCCGTTCCAGGGGCCGACGATGCCGTGCACCCGGCTGCCGTGGCGCTGGAGGATCTGCTCGGGGGAGTAGCCCTCGACGGGGCCGCCGAGGGCGTCGCCGACGGCCGCGCCGACGAGGGCGGCCGTGATGCGCTCTTCCAGGGTTCCGCCGTTGCTTTCTTCTGTTTTGGGCGTCATGCCCCGAATCATCCCCCCGCTGGGGTCGGTTGTGCGGCTTCCAGGAGTCCGGCGAGTTCCACCAGGTCGGTGCCGGTGAGCCGGGGCAGCACGCAGCCGGAGAGGGTCCGGCAGCTCTCGCGCCAGGAGGCGGGGATCACGGCGCCGCCGCCCAACGCGCCGGTCAGCGCGCCCGCCAGGGCCGGGGCCGAGTCCGCCACCCGGGAGAGACAGGCCGCCGCCGGTACCGCTTCGTGGATACGGCCGCCGGACGCGATCACCAGGGCCAGGGCCACCGGGACCGTCTCCGCCGCGGCGATGCCGTAGCTGTAGACGTGATCGACGATCTGGTGTTCCAGGAGCGGGACGAGCGCGAAGGCGCCGTCGGCGTCGTGGGCCAGCGCGAGGGCGTGCCGGGCGTTGCGGCCGATCTCCGTGTGCTCGGGGAGTTCGGCGAGCGCCGCCGCCACACAGGCCTCGGCGTCCCCGCCGACAAGGGCCAGCGCGCAGGCCGCCGCCATCGCGCGTGCGCCGTGCACGCCGTCGCCGTCCTGGGTGTAACGGGCGTCGAACTCGGCGAGTTCGGCGGCCCCCCGGGGATCGCCGGGGTGGGCCACGGCCAGGACGCAGGCACGCACACAGGCCGCGTCGTCGAAGTAGTGGGGGTTGTCGTGGCCGGTGGCGGGCGGTCGCAGGCCGGCCGCGAGGTTGCCGAGGCCGGCCCGGACGGAGATACGGGCGCGCAGAGGCAGGACGGCGGACTCGACCTCGGGTGCGCGGTCGGCGGCCGCCGCGACCTCGCAGGCGACGGCGTTCCAGGTGAGGTCGATGGCGGCGCGCATCCGGCGCTCCCGGCTGAGGTCGCCGAGGGCGGCATCGTCCCCTGCGCGCAGGACCGCCTCCGCCGCGAAGGCCGCCCACTCGGCGTCGTCGGACGGGCCGAGGCGCAGGGGTTCGGGGGGTTGGTTGAGGGCGATGGGGACGGGGAGGGTGGTCGTCGCGTTGTGTTCGGCGAAGGTGTCGAGTTCGCGGGTGAGGCGGCGGGTCCACTCCGGCATGCGGGCGGCTCGGTGGCGGGCGGCGGGCCAGCCGGCGGCGTCGCCCGCGGCCAGGCCCAGCAGGAGGCCTTCGATGCGGTGCGCGTCCCGCGGGTGGGTGGGGTCCAGGGCCTCGGCTTCGCCGTCGGCGGGGCCCGGCGGGTCTTCGGTGCGGTGCGCGTCCCGCGGGTGGGTGGCTTCTACGGCCTCGGCTTCGCCGTCGGCCTTGTCGTTCCCACCCGCACCACCCGTGCGGCTCTCGTTGTCGGGTGCCGGTGGCCCCTGCTGGGTGTCCTCGCCGTCGGCGGCCGCGCGTGCGTGCGGCTTCGCCGTGGGCGGTGGGGTGGGTGTGGGGGGTGCAGGCTCGTGCGGCTTGGCCGTGGTTGGTGGGGTGGGTGTGGGGGTTGCGGGCTCGTGTGGATTTGGCGTGGGCGGTGGGGTTGGCGCGGGTTTGTGCGGGTTTGGTGCGGGGGGCGGTGCGGGTGCGTGTGGTCTGGCCGGGGGTGGGGTGGTGGTTGTCGGGGCTCCGGCGGACTCCGGCCCGGCCGCTCCCTCGTCCCACGGGGCGGGCGGTCTCATGAGCCCGCCTCCGTCCCGTCGTTCGCCGCCAGGGTGAAGGCGGTCGGGTCGGGCACGGTGAACCGGCCGAGGCCCATCAGGTTCGGTACGAGTTCCTCGACGACCATCCCCTCGCCCCACTTGCCGCCCTCGCCCGGCATCAGCAGCTCCGCCACGTCCAGCACGTGATGGCCCGCCATCGACGGCAGGCAGCTGCCCCGTGCCGGACCGATCGCCGACGCCCACTCCGCCGGAATCGCCGACACGCCCCTCGTCGCTCCGGCCAGGGCGCCCGCCACCGCCGCCGTCGTGTCCGCGTCGCGCCCCATGTTCACCGCCGTGAGGACGGCTTCACGGAAGTCGCCGTCGGCTGCCGCGTAGGCGCCGAAGGCCAGGGCGACGGCCTCGGGCGCGAGGTCGGTCCAGGGGTAGCCGCCGATGACGACGGCGGAGCGGACCGCCCGTTCGCCCCGGTGGGCCACCGCCACCGCCCGGCGCAGGGAACGCGCCGTCCAGGAGTCCTCGGGGACGACGGCCAGGGCGGAGGCGACCACCGTGGTCGCCGGCGCTCCCGCCATCGCCGCCGCCACTCCCGCCGCGACCGCCTGACCGCCGTAGATGCCCTCGCCGTCGTGGCTCACCGCGCCGTCGATCGCGACCAGCCGGGCCGCTTCCGCGGGGCGGCCCGCGGCGAAGACGCCGAAGGGGGCCGCGCGCATCGCCAGGCCGTCGCTCCAGGCGTGCCGGTGCTGCGCCGAGATCGGCGCCGCCAGGCCCCGGCGGAGGTTCTCCAGGGTGCCGCGTTCGCTGAAGCCGGCGCCGCGGAAGGGGCCCTCGTCGAGGTCGGCGATCCACTGGTGCCAGGCCGCCTCGACGTGGGCCGGGGTGAGTGCGGAGCCGTGTCGGGCCAGCAGCAGGCCCGAGAAGATTGCGTACTCGGTGTCGTCGGTGACGGCCGGCCTGTCGGTGACGTAACCGGTGATGCGGCCCCAGCGGGCGCGGATCTCGGAGGGCTTCATGTTCTCCGCGGGGGCGCCCAGGGCGTCTCCCACGGCCAGGCCGAGCAGGGCGCCGCGGGCCCGTTCGCGCAGTGCGGCAGCGTCCCCCGGCGCCGGAGCCGAGGGGATGCAGGCGATCGATGCCATACACGGCCTCTCCTGAGGGGGCCCGCACGGGGCGCGGAGCCCTTTGCGGATGTGTCCCACCATCGGCGGTTGACCTCAGCCTCGATGACTCTCATGTCACCCGGTCGACATATGTGCGCGCCCTCGATCGTATGAGCATTCGAGGGTAAAACCGCAGGTTAGCCCAGCCTTTCCTTCCTGGCGGGAGGGAATCCTCCGGCGTATCTTCTCGGTTGTAAAAGAATGGAATCAGTCCAAACTTAGCTTTGCCTCAGCTTGCTGAAGCTCATCGGACACCCTGGGGGATCTCATGGCCATCATCGAAACCGAAGCCGCACTGCACGAGGCGCACCGCGACAACCACACCCACCGGGATGTCAACGGTGGCTGGCTGCGGCCCGCCGTCTTCGGGGCGATGGACGGCCTGGTCTCCAACCTCGCCCTGATGACCGGCGTCGCCGGCGGGGCGGTGAGCCAGCACACCATCGTCATCACCGGACTGGCCGGTCTGGCCGCCGGCGCCTTCTCCATGGCCGCCGGCGAATACACCTCCGTCGCCTCGCAGCGTGAGCTCGTCGAGGCCGAACTCGAGGTCGAGCGGCGGGAGCTGAGAAAGCACCCCAAGGACGAGGAGGCCGAGCTCGCGGCGCTGTACGAGGCCCGGGGTGTCGAGCCCGCACTGGCCCGGCAGGTCGCCCATCAGTTGTCTCGCGATCCCGAGCAGGCGCTGGAGATCCACGCCCGCGAGGAACTCGGCATCGACCCTTCCGACCTGCCCTCGCCGCTGGTCGCCGCCGTGTCGAGCTTCGGGGCGTTCGCGCTGGGCGCGCTGCTGCCCGTGCTGCCCTATCTGCTGGGCGCCGCCTCGCTGTGGCCGGCCGTGCTGCTCGCGCTGTTCGGACTGTTCGGCTGCGGGGCCGTGGTGGCCCGGGTGACCGCGCGGACCTGGTGGTTCAGCGGGCTGCGGCAGCTCGTCCTCGGCGGGGCGGCGGCCGGTGTGACGTACGCCCTGGGCAGCTTGTTCGGAACGGCCGTAGGATAGGGCGAATGCTATTTATGCGTTGGGCCGCATAAATAATTGTTACTGACTGGTTTCGAGTGCTTGACCAGCGGGCATGAGCCGTAAGCGCTGTGGGCAATGACGCCTCCGGCGCACTCGCGGGATGAACGACGCCGCTCCCCCCGCCTTCCGGGCCGACGGACTCCGATCAGATCGATCTCGTACCGTCCGGCCCCCACACACTTCCAGCCACGTGCGCGACACCCCCTTCGCGACCCCGTGGCGTCCGCATGCTGGAACGGAGTATCCGGTTCCCGAGAACCGCTCCATCATGTAACCTGCACGAAATTTTGCGTTACGCAGAGGGCCAACGTCGTCCCTTCGCCAGCAGATATGCCACTTGAGACGACGACGGGAGAGCCGATGCGTACGCCGCGCCAGCCGTCCCAGCATTCCGCGAATGGCCAGAACTGGTCCTTCATGGATGCTCGCCCTGCTGCGCAGGGTATGTACGACCCCCGCAACGAGCACGACGCCTGCGGCGTCGGCTTCGTGGCCAACCTCACCGGCGAGGCGAGCCACACGCTGGTCGAGCAGGCGCTCACCGTTCTGCGCAACCTCGAACACCGCGGCGCCACCGGCTCCGAGCCGGACTCCGGCGACGGCGCGGGCATCCTGACCCAGGTCCCGGACGCCTTCTTCCGCGAGGTCGCCGGACTCGAGCTCCCCGCAGCCGGTGGCTACGCCGTCGGTATCGCCTTCCTCCCCGAGGAAGGCCTCCAGGACGCCGTCTCACAGATCGAGACGATCGCCGCCGACGAGGGCCTCACCGTCCTCGGCTGGCGCGAGGTCCCGGTCGCCCCCGGGCTGCTCGGCGCCACCGCCCGCTCGACGATGCCGGCCTTCCGCCAGATCTTCGTCACGGACAACGCCAGCACGGGCATCGACCTCGACCGCAAGGCGTTCGTGCTGCGCAAGCGCGCCGAGCGCGAAGCCGGGGTCTACTTCCCCTCGCTCTCCGCGCGGACGATCGTCTACAAGGGCATGCTGACCACCGGCCAGCTCGAGCCCTTCTTCCCGGACCTGTCCGACCGCCGCTTCGCCTCGGCCGTGTCGCTCGTCCACTCGCGCTTCTCGACGAACACCTTCCCGTCGTGGCCGCTCGCACACCCGTACCGCTTCGTCGCGCACAACGGTGAGATCAACACCGTCAAGGGCAACCGCAACTGGATGCAGGCCCGCGAGTCCCAGCTCGTCTCGGACCTGTTCGGCAAGGACGAGAAGTCCATCGAGCGGATCTTCCCGGTGTGTACGCCGGACGCCTCCGACTCGGCGTCCTTCGACGAGGTGCTCGAGCTGCTCCACCTCGGTGGCCGCTCGCTGCCGCACTCCGTGCTCATGATGATCCCGGAGGCGTGGGAGAACCACGAGTCCATGGACCCGGCCCGGCGTGCCTTCTACGAGTTCCACTCCACGCAGATGGAGCCCTGGGACGGCCCGGCCTGCGTCACCTTCACCGACGGCACCCAGGTCGGCGCCGTGCTCGACCGCAACGGTCTGCGTCCCGGCCGCTACTGGGTCACCGACGACGGCCTCGTCGTCCTCGGCTCCGAGGTCGGTGTCCTGGACATCGACCCCGCCAAGGTCGTCCGCAAGGGCCGCCTCCAGCCCGGCCGGATGTTCCTCGTCGACACCGCCGAGCACCGCATCATCGAGGACGACGAGATCAAGGCCCAGCTCGCCGCCGAGAAGCCCTACGCCGAGTGGCTGGAGGCCGGCGAGATCGAGCTGGTCGACCTGCCCGAGCGCGAGCACATCGTGCACACCCACGCCTCGGTCACCCGCCGCCAGCAGACCTTCGGTTACACCGAGGAAGAGCTGCGCCTCATCCTCGCGCCGATGGCCAAGACCGCCGGCGAGCCGCTCGGTTCCATGGGCACGGACTCGCCGATCGCCGCGCTCTCCGCGCGCCCGCGGCTGCTCTTCGACTACTTCACCCAGCTGTTCGCTCAGGTCACCAACCCGCCGCTGGACGCGATCCGCGAAGAGCTCGTCACCTCCCTGCGCTCCTCCCTCGGCCCGCAGGGCAACCTCCTCGAGCCGACCGCCGCGTCGTGCCGGACCGTCACCCTGCCGTTCCCGGTCATCGACAACGACGAGCTGGCCAAGCTCATCCACATCAACGCCGACGGCGACATGCCCGGCTTCAAGGCCGCGACACTCTCCGGTCTGTACCGGGTGCACGGCGGCGGAGAAGCGCTGGCCGCGCGCATCGATGAGATCTGCGCCGAGGCCGACGCCGCCATCGACAACGGCGCCCGGCTCATCGTCCTGTCGGACCGCCACTCGGACGCCGAGCACGCGCCGATCCCGTCGCTGCTGCTCACCGCCGCCGTCCACCACCACCTCATCCGCACCAAGCAGCGCACCGAGGTGGGCCTCCTCGTCGAGGCCGGCGACGTCCGCGAAGTGCACCACGTCGCTCTGCTGATCGGCTTCGGCGCCGCCGCCGTCAACCCCTACCTGGCGATGGAGTCCGTCGAGGACCTGCTGCGCGCCGGCACCTTCATCAACGGTATCGAGCCCGAGCAGGCGATCCGCAACCTGATCTACGCCCTGGGCAAGGGCGTCCTGAAGGTCATGTCCAAGATGGGCATCTCCACCGTCGCCTCCTACCGCGGCGCCCAGGTCTTCGAGGCCGTCGGCCTCGACGACGCCTTCGTCAACAGGTACTTCAGCGGCACCGCCACCAAGATCGGCGGCGTCGGCATCGACGTCATCGCCAAGGAGGTCGCCGCCCGCCACGCCAAGGCGTACCCGGCCAGCGGCATCGCGCCGGCCCACCGCGCCCTGGAGATAGGCGGCGAGTACCAGTGGCGCCGCGAGGGCGAGCCGCACCTGTTCGACCCGGAGACGGTCTTCCGCCTCCAGCACTCGACGCGCACGGCCCGCTACGACATCTTCAAGAAGTACACGGACCGTGTGAACGAGCAGTCCGAGCGCCTCATGACGCTGCGCGGCCTGTTCGGCTTCAAGTCGGACCGGCAGCCGATCTCCATCGACGAGGTCGAGTCGGCCAGTGAGATCGTCAAGCGCTTCTCCACCGGTGCCATGTCGTACGGCTCCATCTCCAAGGAGGCGCACGAGACCCTCGCCATCGCCATGAACCAGCTGGGCGGCAAGTCCAACACCGGTGAGGGCGGCGAGGACGCGGACCGGCTGTACGACCCGGCCCGCCGCTCCGCCATCAAGCAGGTCGCCTCCGGCCGCTTCGGCGTCACCTCCGAGTACCTGGTCAACGCGGACGACATCCAGATCAAGATGGCCCAGGGCGCCAAGCCCGGCGAGGGCGGCCAGCTGCCCGGCCACAAGGTGTACCCGTGGGTGGCCAAGACCCGGCACAGCACCCCCGGTGTCGGTCTGATCTCCCCGCCGCCGCACCACGACATCTACTCCATCGAAGACCTCGCCCAGCTGATCCACGACCTGAAGAACGCGAACCCGCAGGCGCGGATCCACGTGAAGCTGGTCTCCGAGGTCGGCGTCGGCACGGTCGCGGCCGGTGTGTCCAAGGCACACGCGGACGTGGTGCTCATCTCCGGCCACGACGGCGGAACCGGCGCCTCCCCGCTCACCTCGCTCAAGCACGCCGGCGGCCCCTGGGAGCTCGGCCTCGCCGAGACCCAGCAGACGCTGCTGCTCAACGGCCTGCGCGACCGCATCGTCGTGCAGACCGACGGCCAGCTGAAGACCGGCCGTGACGTGATCATCGCCGCGCTGCTCGGCGCCGAGGAGTTCGGTTTCGCGACCGCGCCGCTCGTCGTCTCCGGCTGCGTCATGATGCGCGTCTGCCACCTGGACACCTGCCCGGTCGGCATCGCCACCCAGAACCCGGTGCTGCGCGACCGCTTCGCCGGCAAGGCGGAGTACGTGGTGAACTTCTTCAAGTTCATCGCCGAGGAGGTCCGCGAGATCCTCGCCGAGCTGGGCTTCCGCACCATCGAGGAGGCCGTCGGCCACGCCGAGGTGCTGGACGTCGAGCGCGCCGTCGACCACTGGAAGGCGCAGGGCCTCAACCTGGCCCCGCTGTTCCACGTGCCCGCCCTGCCCGACGGCGCGGCGCTGCACCAGGTCATCACGCAGGACCACGGCCTGGAGAAGGCGCTCGACAACGAGCTGATCAAGCTCGCCGCCGACGCCCTGGCCGCGGACTCCGCGACCGAGGCCCAGCCGGTGCGCGCCCAGGTCGCCATCCGCAACATCAACCGCACGGTCGGCACCATGCTCGGCCACGAGGTGACGAAGAAGTTCGGTGGCGCGGGCCTGCCCGAGGACACCATCGACATCACCTTCACCGGTTCCGCGGGCCAGTCCTTCGGCGCCTTCCTCCCGCGCGGTGTCACGCTGCGCCTGGAGGGCGACGCCAACGACTACGTCGGCAAGGGCCTGTCGGGCGGCCGGGTCATCGTCCGCCCCGACCGCCGCGCCGACCATCTCGCCGAGTTCTCGACGATCGCGGGCAACACCATCGCCTACGGCGCGACCGGCGGCGAGCTGTTCCTGCGCGGCCGCAGCGGTGAGCGGTTCTGCGTCCGCAACTCCGGCGCGACGGTGGTCTCCGAGGGCGTGGGCGACCACGGCTGCGAGTACATGACCGGCGGTCACGCGGTGGTCCTCGGCGAGACCGGCCGCAACTTCGCGGCCGGCATGTCGGGCGGCATCGCCTACGTGATCGACCTGAACCGCGACAACGTCAACTCCGGCAACCTCGCCGCCGTCGAGACGCCGGACGAGGTCGACAAGCAGTGGCTGCACGACGTGGTGCGCCGCCACGCCGAGGAGACCGGATCGACGGTCGCCGCGAAGCTGCTCGCCGACTGGGACGCCGCCGCGGAGCGCTTCAGCAAGATCATCCCCAGCACGTACAAGGCAGTGCTCGCCGCCAAGGACGCCGCCGAGCAGGCGGGACTCTCCGAGTCCGAGATCACCGAGAAGATGATGGAGGCGGCGACCAATGGCTGACCCGAAGGGCTTCCTGAACCACGGCCGTGAGGTCGCCAAGTCCCGTCCGGTCGACGTGCGTCTGAAGGACTGGAACGAGGTCTACGTCCCGGGTTCGCTGCTGCCGATCATCGGCAAGCAGGCCGGCCGGTGCATGGACTGCGGCATCCCGTTCTGCCACAACGGCTGTCCGCTGGGGAACCTGATCCCCGAGTGGAACGACTTCGCCTACCGCGAGGACTGGTCGGCGGCCTCCGAGCGCCTGCACGCCACGAACAACTTCCCGGAGTTCACGGGCCGGCTGTGCCCCGCTCCCTGCGAGTCGGCGTGCGTGCTCGGCATCAACCAGCCGCCGGTCACCATCAAGAACGTCGAGGTCTCGATCATCGACAAGGCGTGGGAGACCGGTGACGTCGCCCCGCAGGCCCCCGAGCGGCTGTCCGGCAAGACCGTCGCGGTCATCGGTTCGGGCCCGGCGGGCCTGGCCGCCGCCCAGCAGCTCACCCGGGCCGGCCACACCGTCGCCGTCTACGAGCGCGCGGACCGCATCGGAGGCCTCCTGCGGTACGGCATCCCCGAGTTCAAGATGGAGAAGCGGCACATCAACCGCCGTATCGAGCAGATGCGCGCGGAGGGCACCCGCTTCCGTACCGGGATCGAGATCGGCCGTGACCTCAAGGCGACCGACCTGAAGAAGCGCTACGACGCCATCGTCATCGCCGCCGGCGCCACGACCGCCCGTGACCTCCCGGTCCCCGGCCGTGAACTCAAGGGCGTCCACCAGGCGATGGAGTACCTGCCGCTGGCCAACAAGGTCCAGGAGGGCGACTTCGTGGCGCCCCCGATCTCGGCCGAGGGCAAGCACGTCGTGGTCATCGGCGGCGGCGACACCGGCGCCGACTGCGTGGGCACCGCCCACCGCCAGGGCGCGGCCTCGGTCACCCAGCTGGAGATCATGCCCAAGCCCGGCGAGGAGCGGAACCCGAGTCAGCCGTGGCCGACCTTCCCGATGCTCTACAAGGTCACCAGCGCGCACGAGGAGGGCGGCGAGCGGGTCTACTCCGTCTCCACCACCCACTTCGAGGGCGACGAGGACGGCAACGTCCAGTGGCTGCACCTCAGCGAGGTCGAGTTCATCGACGGCAGGCTGAACCCGAAGCCGGGCACGGAGCGCAGGATCCCCGCCCAGCTGGTCACCCTCGCCATGGGCTTCACCGGCACCGACCGTGAGAACGGCGTGGTGGAGCAGTTCGGCCTGGAACTCGACGAGCGCGGCAACATCGCCCGCGACGCCGACTTCCAGACCAACGTCCCGGGCGTGTACGTCGCCGGGGACGCGGGCCGCGGCCAGTCGCTCATCGTGTGGGCGATCGCGGAGGGCCGCTCGGCCGCCCGCGGTGTCGACCGGTTCCTGACCGGCACGAGCGAACTGCCGGCCCCGATCCGCCCGACGGACCGCTCGCTGCTGGTCTGACGGCCCGGCCCTCAGGGCCCCCATACGTCCCGTACAAAGGCGTACGGAACACAGACGGCGCCTGCCCCACAGTCCCCGACCGGACGACCGGGCAGGCGCCGTCGCATGTCCGCGCACCGGCGAACGGACGTACGGCGTGGGCCTTTTCACGGGCCCACCGGGCTACGGCACCCGGAACGTCTCCCCGTACACCTGCCACCGCAGCGGCGGGCGCAGGCCGAGGTTGCCGTCGCGCAGGAAGCGGCGCTGGGTCGTGTCGACGCGGGAGGTGTCGACGCCGGGGTGCCGGATCAGCATGGCCCGGCGGCGGGCGTCGAGGAAGGCGGTCAGGTAGGCGGACTCGCTGCCGCCCTGCGCGGGGGTGCGGGCCTGCCGCATGGCGCGGGAACGGATGCCGTCGAAGCTGGTCGGGCCCACGCCGGGGCCGTGGAAGACCAGGGCGTCGTAGTAGATGAACTGGCCCAGCGCACCCAGCCCGTCGGCCCGCCCCCGGTGGACCGCCGGGTCGAAGTAGACCCGGTCACGCTCGACGTCCTGTGCGGCCCGGAAGGCGGGCACCCTCGACTCCCTCCGCCAGGCGGCCGGGAAGCCGGGGTCCAGACCGGCGTGCGAGGCGGTGCCGTCGACCCGCCGCAGGGCGGGCAGGTAGCGGGCGAGGGCGTTGTCCGGACGGTCGCGTGTGTAGCGCTCGACAAGGGCGAGCAGATCGTGGGTGCCGGTGCAGAAACCGATCAGGCCCGCCGTGTAGCCCTGACCGTCACCGATGTCCTCGACATAGCCGTACGCGCTGCGCCAGTTCAGGGTCCCGTTCTCGGCGCTGGCCACGATCTTCTGGGCCAGTTCCTTCTGGGTCGGGGCGGTGAGGCCGGGCAGGGTCGCCCGGTGGCCGGTGGCCGGCCGGACTTCGGCGGTCGGCTGGGCGAGCGGGAC
This sequence comes from Streptomyces sp. NPDC060000, assembly GCF_042737375.1. NCBI lineage: Bacteria > Bacillati > Actinomycetota > Actinomycetes > Kitasatosporales > Streptomycetaceae > Streptomyces > Streptomyces sp. NPDC060000. Next base: position 22,099 of record NZ_JBHWUU010000083.1, on the reverse strand, counting down.
CGGAGTGAGCAGGTACGCCGTCGACGCTACGGCGGCGCAGACCAGGGCGGCGGCACGTTTCATGCCGCACACCCTAGAGCGGGAATGTCGTGTTCCTTGTCATTCCATCCTAATTGGTCGGCGAACGAACAAAAGGGCGGGCGAAGGGCGAGGGGTTGGGAGCTGCTGACGCTGGAGTGCGTTCAAGAGCGTTCCGGTGAGCGGGAGTGGTGGAGGACCTGGACTTCACCACCGAGAAGACCCGGGAGAAACACGGCCGCAGGAAACGCTTCCGTCAGCTGGTCCAGGCCAGACCAGATGTTCCTGGGCGTGAGGAAACCCGCCCCCGCATCCCCGGACCACGGACACGACCCGTGCCGCCCGGACGCGGAGCGAACGCGGGCAACCAGAACGCCCAGCACCGACCGGGGTGTTCGGCCGAGCACGAGACCTGGCAACGGGACTCACTCCCGCTCAGTCCCCAGGAACGGTGTGGGAGGCTGTGCGCCATGGTCGCGATCAGTCTCACCAAGGTCCAGGAGACCGCACCCGCGCTGGTCAACCTCTACAAGAGCGCCGGGGTTTCCCTCACCAAGCACGGTCTCGACGGGCAACGGGCCGCCGTCTACCTCGTCGTCGACTACTCGGGGTCGATGAAACCGTACTACCAGGACGGCAGCGTGCAGGCGCTCGCCGACCGGGTGCTGGGGCTGTCCGCGCACCTCGACGACGACGGCCGGGTGCCGGTCGTCTTCTTCTCCACCGACGTGGACACCATCACCGACATCGCGCTCGCCGACCATCAGGGGCGGGTGGACCGGATCGTGGCCGGGCTCGGGCACATGGGCAGGACCAGCTACCACCTCGCCATGGACGCCGTCATCGACCACTATCTCGACAGCGGGTCGAAGGACCCCGCGCTCGTCGTCTTCCAGACCGACGGCGGCCCGATCAACAAGCTCGCCGCGGAACGCTACTTGTGCAAGGCCTCCAAACTGCCCCTGTTCTGGCAGTTCATCGGCTTCGGCGACCGGGGCAGCAAGCAGTTCGACTTCCTGCGCAAGCTCGACGAACTGCCCGTACCGGCGAAGCGGACGGTCGACAACGCCGGTTTCTTCCACGCCGGTTCGGATCCGCGGAAGGTCTCCGACGCCGAGCTGTACGACCGGCTGATCGGGGAGTTCCCGACATGGCTGGGGGCGGCCAGGGCGCAGGGGATCATCCGGTGACCGTTCTGCTGCCCGCCGCCGGGCGTGTGGCCATGGCCTGGAAGAACGGCGGCGGGGTGACCCGTGAGATCGCCTGCTCCCCGGCGGGCGCGGGCATGGCCGCCTTCACCTGGCGGGTCAGTCTCGCCGAGGTCGCCGCGGACGGCCCGTTCTCCGCCTTCCCCGAAGTGGAGCGGACCCTGACGCTGGTCGCGGGCGCGGGGATGGAGCTGACCGTGGGAGGGCGGCGACGGCTCGTCGACGCGCGGCACGTGCCCCAGGACCTCCCCGGCGACGAACCCACCGACTGCCGGCTGCTGGACGGACCCGTCGTCAACCTCAACGTGATGTGGCGCAGGGGCACTTCGGCCCCCACCGTCGCGGTCGTACGCGGTCGGCTCGGCCTGCGGGCGGCGCACGCCCTCATCGTCGCCCTCGGCGAGGGCGGGTCCGCCGACGTCGACGGGGTGCGGCTCGCCCGCCACGACGCCCTCCTGCTGACCGGGGAGGACGCGACTCTGCACGCGCACGGCCCGACGGCGATCATCGGCCTCACCCCGTGACGGCGGCCCCGCAGCCCCGTGAGCCGCTCGAACTGCCGCCGCCGGTCCCGCGCGCCGGCCCGCAGGACTCCCGGGCGTCGCACGCGCGGGTTGTCCGCACCGTTGGCTCAGCCGGTCCGGCGTGACACCCTGAGGAAGTTGATCCGAGGGGGAGGCGACAAGGTATGGCTGACGGCGCGCGATCGGTGAACGAGGGCGCGGACGGCGGGAGTTCGAGTTCGAGGGGCGAGCCCGGGAAGGGCGAGAAAATCGCCGACTGGGCCGACGGGCGACTGGGGCTGTACGCACTGGCGAAGGCCAACCTGCGCAAGGTCTTCCCGGACCACTGGTCCTTCATGCTGGGCGAGATCTGCCTCTACTCCTTCCTGATCCTCCTCCTCACGGGCGTCTACCTCACGCTCTTCTTCGAGCCGAGCAGTGCGGAGGTCGTCTACAACGGCTCGTACGTCCCGCTCGACGGCGTCACGATGACGAGGGCGTACGAGTCGACGCTCGACATCAGCTTCGACGTGCGCGGCGGGCTGCTGATCCGGCAGATCCACCACTGGGCGGCCCTGGTCTTCGTCACGGGCATGCTCGTGCACATGATGCGGGTGTTCTTCACCGGTGCGTTCCGCAAGCCGCGCGAGATCAACTGGCTGTTCGGCTGGCTGCTGCTGTTCCTCGGCATCCTCACCGGGTTGACCGGCTACTCGCTCCCCGACGACCTGCTCTCCGGCACCGGCGTCCGGTTCGCCGACGGCGCGATCCTGTCCATCCCGATCGTGGGGACGTACATATCGTTCTTCCTCTTCGGCGGGGAGTTCCCGGGGCACGACATCATCGCGCGGTTCTTCCCGATCCACGTGCTGCTGCTGCCCGGGATCATGCTGGGTCTCGTCGTCGCCCACCTCATCCTGGTGTTCTTCCACAAACACACGCAGTACCCCGGGCCCGGCCGCGACCAGAAGTCGGTCGTCGGCATGCCCTTCATGCCCGTCTACATGGCGAAGGCGGGCGGGTTCTTCTTCCTGGTCTTCGGCGTGCTGGCGGTCATGGGCGGGATCGCGAGCATCAACCCGGTGTGGGCGTTCGGGCCGTACCGCCCCGACCTGGTGACGACGGGCGCGCAGCCGGACTGGTACCTCGGCTTCTCCGAGGGGCTGATCCGGGTGATGCCGGGGTGGGAGATCAACGTCTGGGGCCACACCCTGGTGCCGGGCGTGCTCATCCCCTTCTCGCTCTTCCCGTTGATCCTGCTCGCCATCGGTGTCTATCCGTTCGTTGAGGCGTGGATCACCGGTGACAAGAGGGAGCACCACATCCTCGACCGGCCGCGCAACGCGCCCGTGCGCACCGGCCTCGGGGTGGCCTGGCTGGCCCTGTACGTGGTGCTGCTGATCGGCGGCGGCAACGACATCGTGGCCACACATCTGCATCTGTCCATCAACGCGATCACCTGGTTCGTGCGGATCTCCGTGTTCGTCGCCCCGGTCGTCGCCTACACGGTCACCAAGCGGATCTGCCTGGGCCTGCAGCTCCGGGACCGGGACAAGGTGCTGCACGGCCGTGAGACCGGGACCATCAAGCGCCTCCCGCACGGCGAGTACGTCGAGATCCACGAACCCCTGGACCGGGCGCAGCTGTTCACCCTCACCCAGCACGAGCAGAGACCGCCGTACGAGATCGGGCCGCTCGTCGACCACAACGGCGTGCGGCGGCAGGTCAGGGTGTCCCAGCGGGTACGGGCGCGGCTGGCGCGCGCGATGTTCGGGGCGGACAGTCACATCCCGAAGCCGACGCCGGAGGAGCACCGCGAGCTGACCGGCGGCCCCGGCCACTGACATCGGCTCTCGGCGCCTGTCTTCCCGCCTGTCGGCCTGCTTGCCCGGCGGCCTGTCTGCCCGCCGGTCGGGTCAGTCCCTGGGCGGCCAGTTGCGGAGCAGGACGTCGAGGGCGTCGAGGATGCGGGTCCAGGTCTCCTGGGTGTCGGGGGCGCTGTGGCTGAATCCGCCGCCGAGCTCCAGGCTGACGTAGCCGTGGAAGACGCTGCCCAGGAGCCGGACGGCGTGGGTCTGGTCCGGTTCGGTGAGGTCGTAGCCGCGCAGGATCGCCCGGGTCATGCCGGCGTGCCGCGGGCCGGCGCTCGCGGCCGCCGCCTCGGGGGAGAGCCGCAGCTGGGCCGCGGCGTAGCGGCCGGGGTGTGCGCGGGCGTAGTCGCGGTAGACGTCGGCCAGGGCGGTCAGGGCGTCCTTGCCGGCCCGCCCGGCCAGCGCGAGGTCGCCCCGGTCGGCGAGTTCCTCCAGGGCGAGCAGCGCGATGCGGGTCCGCAGGTCGTCGGAGTTCCTCACGTGCGAGTACAGGCTCGCGACCTTGACGTCGAAGCGCCGGGCGAGCGCCGAGACGGTCACGCCGTCGAAGCCGACCTCGTCGGCCAGCTCCGCGCCCGCCCGGACCAGACGATCCGTGCTCAGCCCCACACGCCCCATGGTCATCCTCTCGTCCGGCTCGCTCGACGCGGTTCCCGGGCCTCGCCGCCGATAGCTATTATGCGTTTGCCTAAAACTTTTAGGCAAATTAGCCTGCGTTATATGAAGCCGCTGACCGAGCAAGAGATCCGTGCTGCCTTCGTGAACTGCTCCAAGGGCGAGGCGAAGCGCCTGTCCGTGCCCCGTGACCTGGCCGACCGTCCCTGGGACGACCTGGACTACCTCGGCTGGCGGGATCCCCAGGCCCCCGACCGGGCCTACCTCGCCGTCGAGCTGGACGGTCGGCCGACGGCCCTCGCCCTGCGCTCCTCCGCCTCCGGCTCCTGGCAGGCCCGCCGCAGCATGTGCAGGATGTGCCTGACCACCCACTCCGGCGGTGTCTCGCTGATGGTCGCGCCGAAGGCGGGCAGGGCCGGCCAGCAGGGCAACTCGGTGGGGGCCTACATCTGCGGCGACCTCGCCTGCTCGCTGTATGTGCGGGGCAAGCGGGACGCGGGCGTGGGGGCCCGGCTGCCCGAGACGATCACCCTGGAGGAGAAGATCGGGCGCACCGTGGCCAACCTCGCCGCGTTCATCGCCAAGGTGACCGGCTGAAGCCGCCGGTGCCGGGGCTGAAGCCGCCGGTGGCGGTGCCGAAGCCGCCCGTGGCGGGGCTGAAGCCGCCCGTGCCGGGGCTGAAGCCGCCGGTGCTGAGCCGCCACGCCGGTGCCGAAGCCGCCGGTGCCGGTGCTGAGCCGCCAAGCCAGGGCTGAAGCCGCCGGTGCCGGGCTGAGTCGCCCGTGCGGGGCCGAAGCCGCCGGTGCTGAGCCGCCAAGCCGGGGCTGAAGCCGCCGGTGCCGGTGCTGAGCCGCCAAGCCAGGGCTGAAGCCGCCGGTGCCGGGCTGAGTCGCCCGTGCGGGCCGAAGCCGCCGGTGCTGAGCCGCCAAGCCAGGGCTGAAGCCGCCGGTGCCGGGCTGAGTCGCCCGTGCGGGGCCGAAGCTGCCGGGGCCGAAGCCGCCGGTGCTGAGCCGCCAAGCCGGGGCTGAAGCCGCCGGTGCCGGGCTGAGTCGCCCGTGCGGGCCGAAGCCGCCGGGGCTGAGCCGCCACGCCGGGGCTGAAGCCGCCCGTGCCGGTGGTGAGCCGCCCGTGCCGGGGCGGTAGTCGCGCCCGGTTGGGCAGGGCCATGGCCCCGCCCGTGCCGGGGTGGAAGTCGCGCCCTGTCGGGCAGGACCTGCGCTCGTACCGGGGCCGAGGCTACGCCCGGCCGCGCAGGACCTCCGCCCGGCAGTCGTCCGGGGTGCCCCAGGCCGTGCGCAGGGCGCGGGCCTTGGTGAGCCAGAGCGACAGGTCGTACTCCGCCGTGTAGCCGATCGCGCCGTGCAGCTGGAGCGCGGTGCGCGCGGTCGAGTACGCGGCCTCGCAGGCGCTCACCTTCGCGGCGGCGACATCCGCCGGGCTCATCGTCACGGCGGCTCCCAGAACCAAGGGGCGGGCGAACTCCAGCGCGATCTTCGCGTCCGCCAGCCGGTGCTTGACCGCCTGGAACGACCCGACGGGGACGCCGAACTGGACGCGCTGCCCGACATACGCCACGGTCCGCTCCAGCAGCGCGAGGCCCACGCCGAGAGCCTGAGCGGCGGTGGTCAGGCGGGCCCAGAGCAGGGCGCGGTCCACGGGCGGGTCCGGGGTGAGGAGCTCGCCGCCCGGCAGCAGGGGGGTGAGCCGGCGGGCCGGGTCGAGGGAGGGACGGACCGGGCCGTGACCGGGGGCGAGGCGGAGGCCGTCGGCGGCCAGCGCCATCCGCAGCGTCGCCGCGTCACCGTCCACGGCGTACGACCCTTCGCGCGCCAGTGTCGCCATCGACCCGCCCGAGGCCAGCGCGGGCAGGAACCGCTTGGCCGGGCCCGGATCGAGCAGCAGGGCCGCCACGGCGACCGTCTCCACCAGCGGGCCCGGCACCGCGTGCCGCCCCAGCTCCACGAAGGCGACGGCCAGCTCGACCGGCCGGGGCCCCAGCCCCTCGTAGGCCTCCGGGACCGCCAGCGCGAACACGCCGGCCTCGGCGATCCGTGACCACAGCGCTCGTCCGCTCGCCCGCTCGCCCCGGCTCCAGTCGCGGACCACCGCGGGGGTGTCGGCCGCGCTCAGCATCGCGGCCAACGACTGTGCGAAGGCCCGCTGTTCGGCGTCCAGGAGGAAGCGCATCGCCGGCGGAGCCGGCCTCGGCGAAGTCATCGACGGCGTCCCCTCGGCAGGCCGAGCAGCTGCTCGGCGACGATGTCACGCTGGATCTCGTTCGTGCCCGCGTAGATCGGCCCGGCGAGCGAGAAGACGTAACCCTCCGCCCAGTCGGTGTCGGCCGTCTCGCCCTCCGCGCCGAGGAGATCCAGCGCCGTCTCGTGCAGCGCGATGTCGTACTCCGACCAGAAGACCTTGTTCAGACTCGACTCCGGGCCGAGCCGCTCCCCGGCCAGGAAACGGGAGGCGGCCGCGTGGGTGAACAACTGGTAGGCGCGGGCGCCGATCAGGGCGTCGGCGACGCGGGCCGCGGCGGCCTCCGGGCTGCCCCGGTCCCGCCAGAGGGCGTGCAGCCGGTCGGCCGAGGCGAGGAAGCGGCCGGGGGAGCGCAGGGTCAGCCCGCGTTCGTTGGCCGCCGTCGACATCGCGATCCGCCAGCCGTCGCCCGGGTCCCCGATCACGTCCTCGTCCGGCACGAACACCTCGTCCAGGAACAGCTCGGCGAACGCCGGCTTCCCGTCCAGCCGGCCGATGGGGCGGACCGTGACACCGGGGGCCCGTAGCCCGAACATGAGGTAGGTGAGCCCCTGATGGGGTTTCGGGGTGTCGGGGTCGGTGCGGAACAGGCCGAAGGCGCGGTCGGCGAAGGCCGCGCGCGAGGACCAGGTCTTCTGCCCGCTCAGCCGCCAGCCACCGGCCACCCGGACCGCCCTGGCGCGCAGCGCGGCCAGGTCCGAGCCGGCCTCGGGCTCCGACCAGGCCTGCGCCCAGACGACCTCACCGGTGGCCATGGCGGGCAGCACCCGGGCCCGCTGGTCCTCCGTGCCGTGGTCGAGCAGGGTGGGGGCGAGGAGGCTCACGCCGTTCTGGTTGACGCGGCCCGGGGCGCCCGCCGCGTAGTACTCCTCCTCGAAGACCAGCCAGCGCGCCAGCCCGCAGTCCCGCCCGCCGAAGCGCGTCGGCCAGTTCACCACCGACCAGCCGTCCGCGGCCAGCTCGGCCTCCCACGCGCGGTGCGCGGCGAAACCCTCGGCGGTCTCCAGGGAGGGCAGCGGCCCGGACGGCAGGTGTGCGTGCAGCCAGGCCCGGGCCTCGGCGCGGAACGCCTCGTCGGCGGGGGAGTGTGCGAGGTCCACGGGCGTCCTCCTCGGGTGCGGGTCCTGCGTGCGAGTCTTCCCTAACAAGTGTTTGGTAGGTTAGCGTGCCGTCATGAAGAACGTCGAGACTCCGCCGTACGTTCCCGGGCACGCGCTGCTCGACGGCCGCACCGCCGTCGTCACCGCCGCGGCCGGCGCGGGCATCGGCGGAGCGACCGCACGTCGCTTCCTGGAGGAGGGCGCGCGCGTGCTGATCAGCGACGCCCACGCGCGGCGGCTCAAGGCCCTGCAGGCGGAACTGGCCGACGAGTTCGGCGGGACATCGGTGGCCGCCCTGCCGTGCGACGTCACCGACGAGAGCCAGGTACGGGCACTGTTCGACACGGCCGTGCGGGAACACGGCCGACTGGACATCGTCGTCAACAACGCGGGCCTCGGCGGGACCTCGCCACTCGTCGACATGACCGACGAGCAGTGGTCACGCGTCCTGGACGTCACCCTGAACGGCACCTTCCGGTGCACCCGGGCCGCGCTGCGGCTGATGCGGGAGACCGGCGGGGGAGTCGTCGTCAACAACGCCTCCGTCGTCGGCTGGCGCGCCCAGGCGGGACAGGCGCACTACGCCGCCGCCAAGGCGGGCGTGATGGCCCTCACCCGGTGCGCGGCGATCGAGGCGGCCGAGTACGGAGTGCGGGTCAACGCCGTCTCACCGAGCCTCGCCATGCATCCGCACCTGGTGAAGGTGACCTCGGCCTCGCTGCTGGAGGAGCTCACCGCCCGCGAGGCCTTCGGGCGGTACGCCGAACCCTGGGAGGTGGCCAACGTGATCGTGTTCCTGGCGTCGGGTTACTCCTCGTACATGACGGGCGAGGTCGTCTCCGTCAGCGGCCAGCACCCCTGACGACCGGAGCAGACCACAATGTGTTCGTGCCGACCAAGAAGAAGCCCCAGGTGACCGCGGCGCCCGCGCGTCGCCGCGAACTCCTCGACACCGCCGCCGAGGTCTTCGCCGAGCAGGGCTACAACGCCACCACCGTCCGTAAGATCGCCGACCACGCGGGCATGCTCGCGGGCAGCCTCTACTACCACTTCGACTCCAAGGAATCGATGCTGGAGGAGATCCTGCGGTCCTTCCTCGACGAACTCTGGGACGGCTACGACACCGTCCTGGGCGCCGAACTCGGACCCCGGGAGACGCTCGCGGCCCTGGTCACGGAGTCCTTCCGGGAGATCGACCGGCACCGCGCCGCCGTCGCGATCTACCAGAAGGAGAGCAAACAGCTCGTGGCGCAGGAACGGTTCGCGTTCCTCGCCGCCTCGCAGCGCAGATTCGAGAAGGCATGGCTGTCCACGCTGGAGCGCGGGGTCGCGGCCGAGGTGTTCCGGGCCGACCTCGACGTACGCCTGACCTACCGGTTCGTGCGCGACACCGTGTGGGTCGCCGCGTCCTGGTACCGGCCCGGCGGACAGCACAGCCCCGAGGAGATCGCCCGCCAGTACCTGTCGATGGTGCTGGACGGGATCGCCGTACGTGAATAGCCCTTTCCTGTGAGGGAGTTGCCATGGCCGAGGCCTACATCGTCGAAGCGGTCCGTACGCCCGTGGGGCGGCGCGGAGGAGGTCTGTCCGGGGTGCACCCGGCGGACCTCGGGGCGCATGTCCTGAAGGAACTGGTCGCACGCTCGGGCATCGACCCGGCGGCCGTCGAGGACGTCGTCTTCGGCTGCCTGGACGCGGTCGGACCGCAGGCCGGGGACATCGCGCGGACCTGCTGGCTGGCCGCCGGACTGCCGGAGGAGGTGCCGGGCGTGACCGTGGACCGGCAGTGCGGCTCCTCGCAGCAGGCCGTGCACTTCGCCGCCCAGGGCGTGCTGTCCGGGACGCAGGACCTCGTGGTCGCGGGCGGCGTACAGAACATGTCGCAGATCCCGATCGCCTACGCCACCCGGCAGGCCGCCGAGCCGCTCGGCTTCACCCAGGGCCCCTTCGCGGGCAGCGAGGGCTGGCGCGGCCGGTACGGGAACCGGCCGGTGAACCAGTTCGCCGGCGCCGAGATGATCGCCGCCAAGTGGGGCATCACCCGGCAGGACCAGGAGGAGTTCGCCCTGCGCTCGCACCGGCGGGCGGTGCGAGCGATCGACGAGGGCCGCTTCGCCCGCGAGACGGTCGCCCACGGGGAGGTCACCGCCGACGAAGGCCCACGCCGGGACACCTCCCTGGAGAAGATGGCCGCGCTGAAGCCCGTCATCGGCGGCGGGACCGTCACCGCCGCCTGCTCCTCGCAGGTCTCCGACGGCGCGGCGGCCCTGCTGCTGGCCTCGGAACGAGCGGTGCGCGAGCACGGCCTGACCCCACGCGCACGCGTGCACCACCTCTCCGTCCGCGGCGAGGACCCGATCCGCATGCTGACGGCCCCGATCCCGGCCACCGCGCACGCCCTGAAGAAGACCGGGCTGTCCATCCACGACATCGACCTCGTCGAGATCAACGAGGCGTTCGCGCCCGTCGTCCTGGCCTGGCTGAAGGAGACCGGCGCGGACCCGGAGAAGGTCAACGCCAACGGCGGCGCGATCGCCCTCGGTCACCCGCTCGGCGCCACCGGCGCCAAGCTGATGACCACCCTGCTGCACGAACTGGAGCGCACCGGCGGCCGGTTCGGACTGCAGACCATGTGCGAGGGCGGCGGCCAGGCCAACGTGACGGTCATCGAGCGGCTGTGACGACCACGCGGGCGCCGGTCGTCGGGCGGCTGTGACCACCACGCGGGCGCCGGTCGTCGGGCGGTTGTGACGACCACGCCGGCGCCGGTCATCGAGTGGCTCTCAGACGGTCCCTGACCTCGTCCGCCTCCTCCATGATCCGTTCCACCAGCTCCGCGCACGACGGCAGGTCGTCGATCACCCCGGCGACCTGCCCGGAGGCCATCACCCCACCGTCCGTACGCCCCTCCACCATCGCGGACCTGAGCAGCATCGGCGTGTTCGCGGCGAGCAGCACCTGACTCCAGGTGAGGTCCTTGCCGTGGCGCAGCGCCAGGCCGTCGCGGACCATCTCCCGCCAGGTGAGGCCGGACAGCCTCCGGAACCCGGCCGCGTGACGCACCGCCCGCACCAGGGCCCCGACCCGGCCGGCGTCCTCCAGGGCGTCGACCAGCCCGGTGCGCAGCATGCGGTGCGGAAGGCCGTCCACCGCCCGGGTGACGATGACGTCCCGGACCGTCGCCGCCAGATACCGCGCCTTCACCGCGTCCGGGACCGGCGAGTCCGAGGTGAGCAGGAACCGGGTACCCATCGCGACGCCCGCCGCCCCGTACGCCAGCGCCGCCACCAGCCCCCGCCCGTCGAAGAAGCCACCCGCCGCCACGACCGGGATGTCCACGGCGTCCACCACCTGCGGCAGCAGCACCGTCGTCGCCACCTCGCCGGTGTGGCCGCCGCCCTCGCCGCCCTGCACGATCACCGCGTCCGCCCCCCACGCGGCGACCTTCTCGGCATGCCGGCGGGCCCCGATCGACGGGACGACGACGACCCCCGCCTCCTTGAGCGCGACGATGAGCTCCGGGGAGGGCGCGAGCGCGAAGGACGCCACCCGCACCCCCTCGTCGAGGATGATCCGCACCCGGTCACCGGCGTCCGTCGCGTCGGCCCGCAGATTGACCCCGAACGGCTCCGGTGTCCGCGACCTCACCTCGCGCACCGCCGCCCGCAACTGGTCGAGGGTCATGGTCGCGGACGCCAGGACGCCCAGCGCCCCCGCGTTCGCCGCCGCCGACACCAGACGCGGGCCCGCCACCCATCCCATCCCGGTCTGCACGATCGGGTGACGGACCCCGACCAGCCGGGTGAACGCCGTCTCCATCAGAGCGCGACCTCCCGGGCCCGGCTGCCCTGCGGGTCGATCACCTCACGGATCAGACGCAGTTCACCGGCGGTCGGTTCACGGGTGCGCGGCACCTTGTCCGGCACCACGAGATCGAACCCCGTCGCCTCCCGGACCTGCTCGGCACTCACCCCGGGATGCAGCGACGCCAGCCGCATCGAGTGGTCGGGCGTGGCGAAGTCGAAGACACCGAGGTCGGAGACGACCCGCGGGATGCGGTGGTGGCGCGCGCCGGCCGCACGGTCGTACCCGACCCCGCACACCATGTCGACCCGCTCGACGAACACCCGCCGCGAATGCCTCGGAATCCAGTAACTCGTCGGGTTGTTCAACGTGTTGACCGGTGCCCCCCGCACCCCGAGCAGCTGCCGCACGGGCTTCGCCCAGTCGCCGATGCACGAGATGTTCTGGTTGCCGAACCGGTCGATCTGGCTCGCGCCCATCATCACGTGCCGCCGGCCCCCGGTGACCAGCGCCAGGTGCTGCCGGTACGGCAGCCAGCCCTCGACCGTGCCGTCCAGGCCGACGAGCAGGGCCTCGCCGTCGGTCAGCAACAGGTCCGGCGCGAAGGTGTGCCGGGCCAGGCGGGCGCCCACGGAGGGGATGACACCCATGGGGCTGGCCAGGATCTCGCCCGCGCCGCGCCACGCCTCGGCGCAGGCGATCACGCAGTACTCGGCGCGCGTCACCTCACTCGTCACCTCGCGCGTCACCTCGCTCACGCCTCCTCCCCGGCCGCCGCCCGGTACGCCCGCTCGTCCCCGACGAGGAACCGCGCCGCGAACTCCGGCCAGGGCGTCGTGGCGTACCGTTTCTGGAACGCCTCGTCCCGGCCGTACTCGGGGGCACAGGACGTGAAGTGCGCCCCGTTCGGCGCCTCGACCACGCCCGTCACCGTGTGCCGTTTGACCAGCAGCGACTGCGGCGGCGCCTCCTTCGTCAACTCGGCCGTGTCGACGATCCGTTCACAGCTGACGTACGCCTCGTCCGCCGCCTCGCAGAACAGGTCGTCGAAGTACGGATCCGGGCCCAGGTACTGCCCGTTGCCCAGCCGGTCGGCACGGTTGACGTGCACCAGGGCCGCGTCCAGCCGCAGCGCGGGCATGGCCACGAACGTCTCCTGGTCCTCGTACGGCGAAGTCACCGTCCGCAGCCCGGGGTTGACCCGCATCACGTCCGATCCGACGCCCGCCCGCACGGGCAGGAAGGGCAGCCGGTTCGCGGCGGCGTGCAGACCCCACATGAACATCGCCTCGTCGATCTCCGTCAGTTCGAAGGCCCCGCGCTCGCGAGCCGCGCGGTAGTGCGGCTCGAGGGGAATCGAGTCGAGGGTGACGAAGGCGGCGACCAGCTTCCGGATCCGGCCGGCCGCGGCGAGCATCCCGACGTCAGGGCCGCCGTACGACACTACGGTGAGGTCGGTGATCTCCGACCGGAGCAGCGCTCTGACCAGCGCCATCGGCTTGCGGCGTGAGCCCCAGCCGCCGATCCCGAGGGTCATGCCGCTGCGCAGCCGGGACACGACCTCCTCGGCGCTCATCGTCTTGTCACTCATCCGAGCCCCTCTCCTTCCCTTCCTTGCCGAAGGTGTCGCGGACCCGGCCGGCCACCCCGCCGACACTCGCCTCGTAGGTGAAGCCCTGCTCGAAGCGGTAGCTGCGGCGCACGTCGACCGGGTCGATGCCGTTGATGGCCGCCTTGGCCAGACGCAGCAGCTCACCGTCCTTCGCGGCGATCTCCCCGGCCAGCGCCAGGGCCGCCGCGCGCAGTCCGCCCTGCGGCACCACCCGCCACACCGAGCCGTGCGTGTGCAGTTCGGCCGCCGTGACGGTGCGCGAGGTGTAGTACAGGGCGCGCAGCAGGTGCTGGGGGACCAGCCGGGCCAGATGCGTGGCCGCGCCCAGGGCGCCCCGGTCCAGCTCGGGCAGCCCGAACACGGCGTCCTCGCTCGCCACGATCACGTCCGCGTTCCCCACCAGGCCGATGCCGCCGCCCAGACAGAAGCCCTGCACCGCGGCCACCACGGGGACCTCGCACTCGTACACCGCCGCGAAGGCCTCGAAACAGCCGCGGTTGGCGCCGACGAGCGCGCTCGCTCCCTGCGCCTGGATCTCCTTGATGTCCACGCCCGCGTTGAACCCGCGCCCCTCGGCGGCCAGCACCACACACCGGGTGCCCGGATCGCGGCCGGCCGTGCGCAGGGCGTCGGCGAGGGCGAACCAGCCGCTCACCGGCAGCGCGTTCACCGGCGGGAAGTCGACCGTGACGAGCGCGATTCCCTTTTCCGGCCCCTTTTCCGGGGACGAGGTGGAGACACCCATGGAAGCATCAGCTACCTTTCCACCAAACGTTTGTTAGGTGGAAGGTAGCAGCGAATGGAGCTGGACGGGAAGGTCGCCGTCGTCACCGGCGGCACCCGCGGAGTGGGCGCCGGCATCGCGCGCTCCCTCGCGCACGCGGGCGCCCACGTCGTGGTCTGCGCCCGCCGGCCGCCGGAAGAGCCGGTCGGCGAAGCCGAGTTCGTACCGCTGGACGTGCGGGACGCCGACGCCGTACGGCGCTTCTTCGCCGGACTGCCCCGGCTCGACATCCTCGTCAACAACGCGGGCGGCACTCCCTACCGCCCCCTCGCGCAGGCCGACGCCGAACGGCACACGCGCGTGATCGAACTCAACCTCCTCGCACCGCTGACCGTGTCCCTCGCCGCATACGACCACCTCGAGCGCGCGAGCGGCTCGATCGTGATGATCGGCAGCGTCAGCGGCGGCCGCCCCTCGCCCGGCTCGGCCGCCTACGGCGCGGCCAAGGCGGGCCTGGAGAACCTCGCGCGGTCCATGGCCGTCGAATGGGCGCCGCGGGTGCGCGTGAACACCCTGGTCGTCGGCATGGTCCGCACCGAGCTGACCCACCTCCACTACGGCGGCGAGGACGGCGTCGAGGCCGTCGCCCGCACCGTCCCGCTCGGCCGCCTCGCCCTCCCCTCCGACGTGGGCGAGGCGGCCGTCTTCCTCGCCTCCGACGCGGCCCGCTACATCAGCGGGGCGAGCCTGCTCCTGCACGGCGGCGGCGAGCGGCCCGCCTTCCTCGACGCCGCAACCGCCGACAAGGAGAAGTGAGATGAGGAGACACGAGATGAGCGGTATCTGCGACCGGCGGGTCGTCGTCGTCACCGGCGCGGGACGCGGACTCGGACGAGCCCACGCACTCGCGTTCGCCGCCGAGGGCGCCCGTGTCGTCGTCAACGACCTCGGTGTCGGCCTCGACGGCACGCCCGGCCCCGACAGCCCGGCCGGCCGCACCGTGGACGAGATCCGTGCGGCGGGCGGCGAGGCGGTCGCGCACGCCGGGGACATCGCCAGCTCCGAAGGCGCCGCATCCCTCGTCCGCACCGCGCTGGAGACCTACGGCCGGCTCGACACCCTCGTCAACAACGCCGGCTTCCTGCGCGACCGCATGCTCGTCAACCTCGGCGAGGACGACTGGGACACCGTCCTGCGCGTCCACCTCAAAGGCCACTTCCTCACCCTCAAGCACGCCGCCGCACACTGGCGCGCCGAGACCAAGGCGGGCCGCCCGCCCGTCGCCCGCGTCGTCAACACCAGCAGCGGCGCGGGACTCCTCGGCTCCGTCGGACAGGGCAACTACAGCGCCGCGAAGGCCGGGATCGTCGCCCTGACACTCGTCGCCGCCGCCGAACTCGCCCGCTACGGCGTCCAGGCCAACGCGATCGCCCCCGCCGCCCGCACCCGCATGACCGAGCACACCTTCGCCGCGACCATGGCCGCCCCCGAGGACGGCTTCGACGCGATGGCCCCCGGCAACGTCTCCCCACTGGTCGTCTGGCTCGGCTCCGCCGCGAGCGAGGGCGTCACCGGGCGCGTCTTCGAGGCGGAAGGCGGCCGGATCACCGTCATGGAGGGCTGGCGACCGGGCCCCACCCTGGACAAAGCGGCCCGCTGGAGCGCCGGAGAGGCGGGCGAGGCCGTGCGGAAGCTGCTGACGGAGGCGGCGGCGCCCGGGGCGGTCTACGGGGCCTGAGTCACCAGGACCCGTCCTGGGTGAGCCGGACGGTCGCCCCCCGCTGCGCCTCGGTCATGACCGTGAGAAACCGGTTCACGGTCTCCAGTTCCTGCGTGCCGAACTCCTCGCAGGCCGCCACGATGTCCCGCGCCCAGTCCTCGAAGAACACGGCCAGCTCGGCGAGTTTCGCCTCGTTCAGCTCGACGAGTACGCGCCGCTTGTCCGTGGGGTGCTTGACCCGGCGGACGAAACCCTTGGCCTCCAGCCGGTCGACCAGGCCGGTGATCGAGGCCGGGGCGAGGCCGGTCAGCTCCGCCAGGTCCTTCGCCGTGAGCGGGCCCTGCCGCTGGAGGAAGTCGAGCGTCTTCTCCTCGGTGGCGTTCAGTCCCTGCTTGGCGGCGATCGCCGAATGGAACATCACGGTGACGGCGCTGTGCTGCCGGCCCACGGTCATGAGGCGGTCCAGGGCCGCGGCCCGCCGGGTGTCTGCCTCTGTCATGCACCCAGGCTAACAAATATTTCGTTCGCTCGAACTAACTACTTGCGCTCCGCGGCGGGCGGATGCAAGTCTTTCGTTAGGCCGAACGAAATAAATCTCGGCGTATCCGGCCCGGCCCCATCCGGCCCCTCCTCCGCGCCTTCCTCCACGTCCCGACAGGAGACACCCATGTCCGCCACCCCACCCCCGCCCCCGCCCTCGCACACCGGCAAGGACCCCCACCCACGCCGATGGGCCGCCGCCGTCGTGATGATGATCGCGGCACTGATGGACCTGCTCGACGCCACCATCGTCAACGTCGCGATCCCCTCCATCGGCCGCGACCTGCACGCCTCCAGCAGCGAACTCCAGTGGACGGTATCCGCCTACCTGCTCGGCTTCGCCGCCGCCCTGATCGTCTCCGGACACCTCGGCGACCGCCTCGGCCGCCGCACACTCTTCCTCGCCGGCACCGCCGGATTCGGGCTGGCCGGCCTCGCCTGCGGGCTCGCCCAGTCGCCCGGCCAGCTCATCGCGGCCCGCGCCGTACAGGGCATCCTGGCGGCGGTACTGGTACCCCAGGTGATCGGCTCCTTCCGCACCCTCTTCCAAGGCAGGGAGCGCGGCGCGGCCTTCGGGATGTACGGCGCCGTCGCCGGGTTCGCCTCGGCGATCGGACTGCTGCTCGGCGGAGTCCTCACCGACGCCGACCTGTTCGGCTGGGGCTGGCGGTCGGTGTTCCTGGTGAACGTGCCGGTGGCCGCGGCGACCCTCGTCGCCGGGGCACTCCTGGTGCCCGCCACCAAGGAGCGGTCCGCCGGACGCCCCGACGTGATCGGCAGCCTCGTTCTGGCCGGCGCTCTCGTGGCGATCGTGCTGCCCCTCGTGCAGGGCCGGGAGAGCGGCTGGCCACTGTGGGGCTGGGCCTGCCTGGCCACCGGACTGCTCTCGGTCGCCGCACTCGCGGTGTTCGAGGCGCGCCGGCACGGCGAAGGCACGGTCCCGCTGCTCCCGGCCCGGGCGTTCCGGCTCCCCGCGTTCTCCGTCGGCGTCCTCGTCCAGCTCCTCTTCTCCGTCGGGATGCAGGGCTTCTTCCTCGTCTTCGCCGTCTGGCTGCAGGCCGGCCAGGGCTACACGCCGATGCAGGCCGGAGTGGTCACCGTCGCCTTCTCGGTCGGCAGCTTCCTCACCGCCCCGGCCGCCGACGCCCTCGCCGTGCGCTACGGCAGGCTCGTCCTCGGCGCCGGAGCCCTGCTGATGGCGGCCGGCTTCGGCTGGGTGTGGGCCGCGATCGGCGACGCCTCCGACACCCACACCGGGGCCTGGCCGCTGGCCCCCGGCCTGACCGTCGCCGGCGCCGGACTCGGCTTCCTGGTCGTGCCCCTGGTCAACGTGGTCCTGTCCGCCGTACCCGCCGACCTCGCCGGCGGCGCGTCCGGCATCTTCTCCACCGCCCAGCAGTTCGGCGGCGCCCTCGGCGCCGCCGTGATCGGCACGGTCTTCTTCGGCCACGCGGACCACGGCCTGACGCCGGCCCTGGGCACGGCCATGCCATGGGTGACCGGCGGGTTCGTCCTGTGCGCCGTCCTGTGCGCGATGCTGCCACGCACAGCGACCTCCGACGCGTCCGAACCCTCCGACGTGTCCGAGCCCTCCGACGTGTCCGAGCCCTCCGTCCGGTCCGAACCCACCGGCGTGTCCGAGCCCTCCGTCCGGTCCGAACCCACCGGCGTGTCCGAGCCCTCCGTCCGGTCCGAACCCGCCGTCCCGTCCGGTCCCTCAGGCCCGTGAAGGGATGCCCGACCCGTCCGGTCCCTCAGCTACGTGAAGGGACCGCCGGCCCGTCCGGTCCCTGAGGCCCGTGAAGGGACCACCGGACGGGCCGGTGGTCCCCTCCGGTACGTGAAAGTCGGCGCGACCTACGTGTCGCACTCCAGCACCGTCCGGCACAACCCGCAGCGCGCCCGGACCCGCCCCCGCACCGGCAGCCTGATCCGCTGATGGCAGGTGGGACAGGGGAACGTCACCCGCAGCGCCCCCGGCGGGTCCGCGACGAAGGCGTACCCGGTGTCCGGGGCCCCCGCCGACCCGTGGTCCCGGGCGTGCCGGCGCTCCCGGGCATAGCGACGACGCCCCGCCCAGCCCGCCGCCGTCAGCGGAGGCTGCCGCTCGTCGTGCCGGGCCCGCTCCATGCCCCGCCCGTACGCCGTGTACGCCTGCGCACTGGTGAACCACACCGAAGGATCCTCACCGAACACCAGCGACCGCTTCGCCAGCACGTAACCGAACTCCTCCGGCGTCAGATACCCCAGCTTCTGCGACGACGCCGCGTCCTCCCGGTACGCGTCGAGGAGCAGCCAGCCGGCCCCCAGATACGTCGTCGCCGTGTCCGTCAGGATCTCGTTGTCCCGCGTGCCAGGGAAGGACAGACCCAGGCGATGCAGATACACGTGCATGATCTCGTGCGCCAGAGCCGCGCCGATATCCCGCCGATGCGTGCGGAACCGGTCGTTCAGTTCCACGAAGTACTCCGGCCCCGCCGTGAGTTCGATGTTCGCCGCATGCTCCATCTCACGGAAGGCGACGATCATCCGCGCCTCCGGCAACCGGTAGTGCCGCACCAGCTCACGCGCCACCCGCTGTACACCCAGATGCAGATCGTCGCTGTCGCAGAACGCCACGTCCGCAGGGACCACACTGGCCGCGAACTGGTGGACGGTGTCGTACGACAACCGCCTGTACAACGCCGTGACAGCCGCCCGCACCGTCTCCAGATGCGGGAATCCGTGCTGCACCGGCCCGCCGTTCGCCACGCCCGCACCCCCAAGACGCCGGGAACCCGATTCCACTGTACGGGCACCCCGTAACGCCGGTCCGGACATGCCCTAGGGTGATCGCCCATGACCACCAGCAACACCCCCGGAACCGGTGACGCCGACCTCGCCGTCCGCGAGGAACTCGCCCGGCTGCGCGACAGCATCGACAACATCGACGCGGCCGTCGTCCACATGCTCGCCGAGCGCTTCAAGGCCACCCAGCAGGTCGGCCTCCTCAAGGCCCGCCACCAGCTGCCGCCCGCCGACCAGGCCCGCGAGGCCCGCCAGATCGCCCGGCTGCGCACCCTCGCCGAGAACGCCAAACTCGACCCCGCGTTCGCCGAGAAGTTCCTCAACTTCATCATCGCCGAGGTGATCCGCCACCACGAGCGCATCGCCGAGGACACCGTCAACGGCTCGGCCCCCACCCCCTCGCCGAACTGACCCCACCGCGACCACCCGCCGCACACCGAGCGTGAGCCGGCGGACACGACCCGTCAGCCGGCCCCGCCGCCCGCACCTCCCTCGCACCCCTGCCCCCGGCACTCCGCACCCCCGTACCCACGTACCCCTGCCCCGGTACTCCGCCCGCCTGCCCCGGCACCCCGCACCGCCCCCCTCCGCACCGCGCCGCCGAACTTGAACGGCGCTCCGGCGCCCCGGCGCGAGAAGGGACATAGCGCGCGTACCGATCCGCCCCTGTGCCGGACCAGCGGCATCAGGCAGCATGTCGTTCATGTCCGTACTGACGCGCGACGAAGCGCAGAGCCGTGCCAAGCTCCTCGACGTCCACCGCTACACCATCGAGCTCGACCTGACGACGGGCGACGAGACCTTCGAGTCCAGCACCGTCATCCGGTTCGCCGCGCGCGCCAACCGTGACACCTTCGTCGAGCTCAGGCCCGCGGCACTGCACTCCGTCACCCTCGACGGCGAGCCCCTCGACCCGGAGACCCTGGACGACAACCGGCTCCCCCTCAAGAACCTCACCGCCGGCGACCACGAACTACGCGTCCGGGCGAGCATGCGCTACTCCCGCACCGGCGAGGGCATGCACCGCTTCACCGACCCCACCGACGGCGAGACCTACCTCTACACCCAGCTCTTCATGGAAGACGTCCAACGCGTCTTCGCCGCCTTCGACCAGCCCGACCTCAAATCGGTCTTCGAGCTGACCGTCAAGGCCCCCGAAACCTGGACCGTCCTCGCCAACGGCATCACCGAACACCTCGGCGAAGGCCGCTGGCAGGCCGCCCCCACCCCGCTCATCTCCACCTACCTCGTCGCCGTCGCCGCCGGCCCCTGGCACTCCGTACGCACCGAACACCAGGGACTCCCCTTCGGCCTGCACTGCCGCCGCTCCCTCGCCCCCCACCTGGACGCCGACGCCGACGAACTCCTCGAGATCACCCAGCAGTGCTACGACCGCTACCACGAGAAGTTCGAGGAGCCCTACCCCTTCGACTCCTACGACCAGGCGTTCGTCCCCGAATTCAACGCCGGCGCCATGGAGAACCCCGGCCTCGTCACCTTCCGCGACGAGTTCGTCTACCGCTCCGCCGTCACCGACACCGAACGCCAGACCCGCGCCATGGTCATCGCCCACGAGATGGCCCACATGTGGTTCGGCGACCTCGTCACCCTCCAGTGGTGGGACGACATCTGGCTCAACGAGTCCTTCGCCGAGTACATGGGCTACCAGACCCTCACCGAAGCCACCCGCTACACCGACACCTGGACCGACTTCGGAGTCGTCCGCAAAGCCTGGGGCTACGACGCCGACCAGCGCCCCTCCACCCACCCCGTCGCCCCCGAGAACGTCGACGACACCGCCTCCGCACTCCTCAACTTCGACGGCATCTCCTACGCCAAGGGCGCCTCCGCGCTCCGGCAACTCGTCACCTGGCTCGGCGAGAAGGACTTCCTCGCCGGCATCAACACCCACTTCGCCCGGCACCGGTTCGCCAACGCAACCCTCGCCGACTTCATCGACTCCCTTGCCGCCCACACCGACCGCGACGTCCACGCCTGGGCCGACGCCTGGCTGCGCACCACCGGCGTCGACACCCTCACCCCCACCCTCACCGGCAGCAACGGCGACCACACCCTGACCGTCGGCCACCAGGGCAGCCGCCCGCACCGCGTCGCCGTCGGCCTCTACGACCTCGACCTCGCCGACGAAGGCCGCCTCACCCTGCGCGAACGCCTCGAAGTCGACATCCCGCAGAACACCCCCCAACCCATCGGCAAGCGCCCCGCCCTGCTGCTGCTCAACGACGGCGACCTCACCTACACCAAGGTCCGCTTCGACCCCGCCTCCTTCGAAACCGTCCGCACCCGCCTGTCCGGCCTGCCCGACCCGCTCACCCGCGCCGTCGTCTGGAACGCCCTGCGCGACGCCGTCCGCGACGGCGACCTCGCCCCCGCCGCCTACCTCGAGGCCGCCCGCGCCCACCTCCCCAAGGAAACCGACCTCGCCCTCGTCGAGGGCGTTCTCGCCTTCGCCTCCCGCCAGGTCGCCGACCGCTACGTCACCCCCGAACAGCGCCCCGCCGCCGTCGCCACCCTCTCCGCCCTCTGCCGCGACCTCATCCGCCGCACCGAGGACGGCGACCACCCCGGCCTGCGCCTCATCGCCGTACGCCACCTCATCGCCGTCGCCGCCCACCCCGACACCATCGCCGCCTGGCTCGCCGACGGCACCGTCCCCGGCGGCCCCGAACTCGACCCCGACCTGCGCTGGCGCGTCCTCGCCCGGCTCGCCGTCCTCGGCGCCACGGACGACAACGCCATCGCCGCCGAACTCGACCGCGACCCCTCCGCCACCGGCCGGGAAGGCGCCGCCCGCTGCCGCGCCGCCCTCCCCGACGCGGACGCCAAGGAGCGGGCCTGGGCGGCGATGTTCTCCTCCGACAGCCTCTCCAACTACCTGTTCACCGCCACCGCCCAGGGCTTCTGGCAACCCGAACAGGCCGACCTCCTGGCCCCGTACGTCCCCCGCTTCTACCAGGACGCCGTCGCCGTCGCCGCCCGCCGCGGCCCCGCCATCGCCGACGCCGCGGGCCGCTGGGCCTTCCCCGCCCACGCCGCCGACCCCGACAGCCTCCGCCTGGGCGAGGAGTGCCTCACGGCCGCCGACCCCACCCCGGCCCTGCGCCGCAAACTGGTCGACCAACTCGACGACCTGGCACGGGCATTGCGAGTGAGAAACGCGTAAACGCACCGGCCCCCCCCCGGAGGCCCGCGGAAACCCCCCGGGGGCCCGGGCCCGCTCCGGCCCCCGGGCCCGCTCCGGCCCCCGGGCCCGCTCCGGCCCCCGGGCCCGCTCCGGCCCCCGGGCCCGCTCCGGCCCCCGGGCCCGCTCCGGCCCCCGG
>NZ_JBHWUU010000082.1:0-44623 GCF_042737375.1 Streptomyces sp. NPDC060000 | reverse complement strand
GCCCGGCTCTTCTCCAGGAGCCGGGCGTCCTCGTCGTCGTACGGGGTGGCGCGCCTCAGATGCCCTGCCACTGCGGCTTGTTGGCGAAGGTGTGCCGGAAGTACTCGGCGAGCTTCAGCTTGGACGCGGCGGCCTCGTCGACGACGACCGTCGCGTGCGGGTGCAGCTGGAGCGCGGAGGCCGGGCACACCGCCGCGACCGGTCCCTCGACGGTGGCCGCGACGGCGTCCGCCTTGCCCTCCCCGGTGGCGAGCAGCACCAGGTGCCGTGCCTCCAGGATCGTCCCGATCCCCTGGGTGATGACGTGATGGGGCACCTGCTCGATGTCGCCGTCGAAGAACCTCGCGTTGTCCACCCGGGTCTGCTCGGTCAGCGTCTTGATCCGGGTCCGCGAGCGCAGCGACGAGCACGGCTCGTTGAACCCGATGTGGCCGTCGGTACCGATCCCGAGCAGCTGGAGGTCCACCCCGCCGGCCGCGGCCAGCGCGCCGTCGTACTCCTCGCACGCGGCCTGCACGTCCGTGGCCGTGCCGTCCGGGCCGAGGAACGCCTCCATGCCGATGCCGAGCGGTTCGAGCACCTCCCGTCGCAGTACCGAACGGTAGGACTCCGGGTGGTCGGCGGGCAGGCCCACGTACTCGTCGAGCTGGGCGATCCGCGCCCGCGCGGTGTCCACGGCACCGGAGCGCGCCCTGGCCGCCAGCGCCTGGTAGATGGGCAGCGGGGTGGAGCCGGTGGCCACGCCGAGCAGGGCGTCCGGCTTGCGCCGCAGGAGCTGAGCCATGGCCTCGGCGATGAGCTCGCCGCCCGACCGGGCGTCCGCAACGATGACAACTTCCACGCTGGCCTGCCGTTCTGAGAGGGGCTCGGGGGACCCGGAAGGGCTATGTGGTTTAGACCAATCTAGGGGTCAATCTAACAGAGTCGGCAGCACCCGTCTTCGGGTGCGGGAGGCGCTGGGACGGACGGTGCCGGAGGGGATCGCGGAAAATGCCCCGCGCATCCGGCCCGCGCGGGAACCCGCACAGGCTAGGCTGCGTTGTGGATGTCAGAGCATCCAAATGCCCACAACAACAAACAGCCTTGCACGCATGGACACCCCTAGTGGTCTAGTCCACAATGGCAAGGGAACAGAACCAAGAACTTCCGTCTTCCCCGCACAGGAAGGCGGACCGAGGACCCGGAGCTCTCTGCCCTGACTGCCCCGGCTCCTCACCTTTCGGTCGACGGGACCGCACACCCCGCGGCCGATATTGCTCCGGGCTGCGGTGCCGGGAGGGCTGAGGGTCCCTCTCAGGCGCCGCGGCCCGCGGGTGTTTCCGGACCAGGGCCCCGTGCGGCCGGCCACCCGCCGCCGACGGGTTTAGGCCATGCACAGACCCGCGGGTACGCTCGCAGACGTGCCCTCCATGAACGAACTCGTACGCCAGCACACCGCACTCGACGACTCCGACCTCGAGTGGCTCCACCTGCTGGTCTCGGAGTGGCAGCTGCTCTCCGACCTCTCCTTCGCCGACCTGGTCCTGTGGGTGCCCACTCGCGACGGCGCCCGCTATGTCTCGGTCGCCCAGATGCGGCCGAACACGGGCCCGACCTCGTACCAGGACGACATGGTCGGCCACCTCGTCCCGCGCGGCCGCCGTCCCCTGCTGGACGCCGCCCTGGACGAGGGCCGGATCGTGCGCGAGGGCGACCCGGAGTGGCGCGAGGAGGTCCCCGTCCGGGTCGAGTCGATCCCCGTACGGCGTGAGGGCCGCGTCCTCGGGGTCATCGCCCGCAACACCAACCTGCTCACCGTGCGCACTCCGAGCCGCCTGGAGCTCACCTACCTCCAGAGCGCCTCCGACCTCGCGCAGATGATCGCGGCCGGCTCCTTCCCGTTCCCCAACCAGCAGATGGACATGGACGCGGCCCCGCGTGTCGGCGACGGCCTGATCCGCGTCGACGGTGACGGCATCGTCCAGTACGCCTCCCCGAACGCGCTGTCGGCCTACCACCGCATGGGCCTCGCCTCCGACCTGGTCGGCCAGCACCTCGGCCTGACCACCGCGGAACTCGCCCCGACCCGGGGTCCGGTGGACGAGGCGCTCGCCAAGGTCGCCAGCGGCTGGGCGCCCCGCGAGTTCGAGATCGAGGCCAGGGACGGGGTCATCCAGTTCCGGGCGATCCCGCTCAAGCCCAAGGGCACCCGCATCGGCGCGCTCGTGCTGCTCCGTGACGTCACGGAACTGCGCCGGCGCGAGCGCGAGTTGATCACCAAGGACGCGACCATCCGGGAGATCCACCACCGGGTGAAGAACAACCTCCAGACGGTGGCGGCCCTGCTGCGTCTGCAGGCCCGGCGTATCGAGTCCGCGCGCGGCCGGGAGGCACTGGAGGAGGCGGTCCGCCGGGTCGGCTCGATCGCCATCGTGCATGAGACGCTGTCTCAGAACCTGGACGAGCGGGTGGAGTTCGACGAGATCGCCGACCGCGTGCTGGCGATGGTCGCCGAGATCTCCCCGGGCAAGGTCGCCGGCCGGCGCAGCGGCCGCTTCGGCATCCTGGACGCCGAGGTCGCCACCCCGTTGTCCATGGTCCTCACCGAGATCCTCCAGAACGCCCTGGAGCACGGCTTCGTCGAGGGCGACACCGGCACGGTCGAGGTCTCCGCCGTGCGCGGCGGCACCACGAAGGAGGGCCGCCTCCTGGTCACCGTCCAGGACGACGGCGTCGGCCTGCCCGACGGCTTCGACCCGCACACCTCGGGCAACCTCGGCCTCCAGATCGTACGGACGCTGGTGGAGGGCGAGTTGGGCGGCACCTTCGACATGGTCCCGGCGCCGGAGCGCGGGACGCAGGTGATCCTGGACATCCCGGTGCGCACGCGGAAGTAGCGGGCGGGCACCGGACGGCGCGGGCGCACAGCAAGAAGCCCCGGACCGTTCAGGGGTCCGGGGCTCGAATGCTCGTTGGCAGCGTGTGCTGCGCATCGGGGGTACTGCGCGCTGCGGCTCGGGGGCGGGAGATGCGTACTCGCTGTACGCGCCGCCAAGCTCAGGCTCGCGGGGCGGGTGTTGTCAGGCGGTGGCCTGACGGGCCCGGTTGCGGGCGGCGCGGCGCTTCATTGCGCGACGCTCGTCCTCGCTGAGGCCACCCCAGACGCCGGAGTCCTGGCCGGACTCGAGCGCCCACTGCAGACACTGCTCCATAACCGGGCAGCGACGGCAGACGGCCTTGGCTTCCTCGATCTGCAGCAGCGCAGGACCGGTGTTGCCGATGGGGAAGAAGAGCTCGGGGTCTTCCTCGCGGCAAACGGCGTTGTGACGCCAGTCCATGGCTGCTACCTCTCCTTGGTATTACGTGCAAGTTGCTTGTGAATGTGAACGCTTTCACGAATCCCTCAACAAGTGAAGGGCCCACCAGCCAGTTGCCCGGCGCGGTCCTGTTTTTTGAAGAGGGGTTCCGGTGATCAGTGGATGCCGATGTTGCGGGCTGTCCCGATCGCCAGATAGAGACTCGCAAACCTCAGCGGCGGATACAACCCCTACCGGAAAGTTTTTTTTGATTCCTCGGTGTCGACTAGGTCACAGCCGTACTTCCATGGGGTGGATCCTGGCCTAAACGTTCGAGTGAAAGGACTTCCGCCCTTTCTGCTCACACAATCACACGCAGTGCACGGCGTACGCCTGTGAACGTCACGCTTGTTCGGAGCCCCAGGTGGTCACCGTCCATCTGAAGGGGCAAGGGGACCTTCGAATGCAAGGTGAACCGGTCCAGATCGTGCAATGAGACCGCATGCCTGCCGTGCGGGCCCCGCTCGGGGGACGAAGTGAGCAACTGGGTGCCATATCGGGCGACCGAGGCCGTGGACAGACGGCTGAGACCGAGTACGTCGAGCCCGGTATCGAACGAGGCCTTAGGTGACGCGTACACCGGGCGATTGCCCAGATAGGTCCACGGAGCCGTGTTGCAGACTATGGACAGCACCAAATCGGTCACCGGGTCCGCACCCGGCCGCTCCAGGGTGATCGACCCGTGCCGGCGCTGTGACTCACCCAACAACTGGCGCACGGCCTGGCGTATGTAAAGAGCGTGGGTGGATCTCCTGCCGCGCTCGCGCTGCTGCTCCACCCTTCCCACCACTCCGGCGTCGAAGCCGAGCCCGGCGTTGAACGTGAACCAGCGCGAGGGCACCGCCTCGTCCTCCGTGCCAGGTGTGCCGGCGGCCAGGCCGAGGCCGACCGTGCGCTCGCCGCCCTCACGCAGGGCGTCCAGCAGTGCGCCGGTGGCCTCCACCGGGTCGTTGGGCAGCCCCAGGGCACGGGCGAAGACATTGGTGGAGCCGCCGGGGACCACCGCGAGGCCGGGCAGTTTCTCCGGGTCGGGACCGGCGTGCAACAGACCGTTGACGACCTCGTTGACCGTGCCGTCGCCGCCGAGGGCCACCACCAGGTCGACGTTCCCGCTGTCCGCGGCCTGCCGGCCCAGATCTCTCGCGTGCCCCCGGTACTCGGTGGTGACCGCCTCGAGCTTCATCTCGCTCGCGAGCGCGTGGATGAGAACGTCGCGCGTCCGTGCACTGGTAGTGGTTGCCGCCGGATTGACCACGAGAAGTGCACGCATGAGTTGCAGCGTACCTACTGGGTGGTACCGGGCACAGGCCAGGTGGGGATCGGGTAAGAGATCACGGAGTGAGCCTCGACACGAGCGCCACGCCCGTGCGCGTGGGCGGCCCGGGGCCTGATCGAGGGTGCGGGCTACCCTTCAGGAGTGAGCAGTGACCAGACTCCCGCCGCCCCGGAAACCGCAGCCGCCCGCCCGCGCCGGCTGACGTACGCCGCCGCGCTCGTCGCCCTGGAAGGGCTGGCGCTGGTCGTCGGCGGGGTGTGGATGCTCGCCCTGGGGATCGGCGGCGACCCGGACGACCGTCAGCAGGCCGTCACCGGTGGGGTCACGCTGATCGTGCTCGCCCTGCTGCCGCTGCTCGCCGCCCGTGGCCTGCTGGGCCTGCGCAGCTGGAGCCGGGGGCCCGCCGTCATCACCCAGATCATGGCGCTGCCGGTGGCCTACAACCTGCTGCAGGCCGACAGCATGGCGATCCCGGCGGGCATCGCGCTCGCGGCCACCGCCATCGCGGCGCTGGTCCTGCTGGTCAACAAGGAGACGACCCGGGCCCTCGGGATCCGGGGGCCCGGCCGCGCGTCGGAGTAGCCGCCGCTGCCGCGCCGGTCCGCTCCGTCATTCCTCGACGAGCAGCTTCTCCCGCAGCTGGGCCAGCGTGCGGGCCAGCAGGCGCGAGACGTGCATCTGCGAGATGCCGACCTCCTGCGCGATCTGCGACTGGGTCATGTTGCCGAAGAACCGCAGCAGCAGGATCCGCTTCTCGCGCGGCGGGAGGTCCTCCAGGAGCGGCTTGAGGGACTCCCGGTACTCGACGCCCTCCAGCGCCTCGTCCTCCGCGCCGAGGGTGTCCGCGACCGCCGGCGACTCGTCGTCGGTGTCGGGCACGTCCAGCGAGAGCGTGGAGTACGCGTTGGCGGACTCGAGGCCCTCCAGGACCTCCTCCTCCGAGATCGCCAGTTTCTCGGCGAGCTCGTGGACCGTGGGGGAGCGGCCGTGCTGCTGCGACAGCTCGGCCGTCGCCGTGGTCAGTGCCAGGCGCAGCTCCTGGAGCCTGCGCGGCACCCGCACCGCCCAGCCCTTGTCGCGGAAGTGCCGCTTGATCTCGCCGACGACCGTCGGGGTCGCGTACGTGGAGAACTCCACCCCGCGCTCCGGGTCGAAGCGGTCGACCGACTTGATCAGACCGATGGTGGCGACCTGGGTGAGGTCGTCCAGCGGCTCACCGCGGTTGCGGAAGCGCCGTGCGAGGTGCTCGACGAGCGGCAGATGCATGCGGACCAGCTGGTTGCGCATGTCCGCGTACTCGGCACTGCTGCTCTCGAGCTTGCGCAGCTCGACGAACATCGCCCGTGCCCCGCTGCGGTCCCCCGGGGCGGGGGTCGCCGGTGGTTCGTGCCGCGCGCCCGGCACGCTCTGTTCGCCGTCTCGCTCGTGCTCGCTCATTGTCCCGCCCGTCGCCCTCTGTCGAGCCCTCACCTCTGCTCGGCCCGGGGGCGAGCCCCCGATCCGCCTCTCCCGAGGCGAGCCCTGCGCGGCACCTTCCGGCAGGCCCGCCTGCGTGGAGGCCGAGTCGTCCTCCGGATGCGGCCGGGCCTGCTCGGGAATGCCGTCGATACCGTCCGCCATGCGTCGGGAACCGTCCGGAGAGACTGGAATCTCGGCGTTCTCGGCCGGCAGCTCCCGTGTGCCGCGCTCTTCGTCCCGCACCGGCCCGTCCCCGTTCCTCACGCCGGCCCGGGTCCCGCGCCGCGTTGTTTGTAGAGGCTGATCGTCACGGTCTTGTCCTCGTCGACGGCGGAGGACACCTTGCCCGCGAGGGCGGACAGGACGGTCCAGGCGAAGGTGTCCCGTGAGGGGGCGTGTCCGTCCGTGGTCGGCGCGGAGACGGTGACTTCGAGCGAGTCGTCGACGAGTCGGAACACGCAACTGAGTACCGAGCCGGGCACGGCCTGCTGGAGCAGGATCGCGCAGGCCTCGTCCACCGCGATGCGCAGGTCCTCGATCTCGTCCAGGGTGAAGTCCAAACGGGCCGCGAGGCCGGCCGTGGCCGTCCGCAGCACCGACAGGTAGGCACCCGCAGCCGGCAGCCGGACTTCGACGAAGTCCTGGGTCGCGGGCTCGCCTGCGATCTGGGACACCCTCACCTCCAAGGTGGTACAAGCTTTTCGGGGCCGAGGGTCGCCCCCCGGGGTAACGCGTGTGTCGTGCAGCGGTGACGCTATCGCGCTCTGAAGTTTCCTGTCCCGGGACCCCAACCCCCTGGCGTCACTCACAGTAAAGCTGTGAACACGCTCCGTGTCTAGAGGTCTGTCGGCCCAAATGGGAAGAGGGCGCGCCGGGTTGACGTACCCAGGGGTCAGATGGTCGAACCGTACCCGCCGGACGGCCGGGACGTCTCATGAGTTCAACGGTCGCACCGCCTCAGAAGTTCACGAGCGAACGGGTCGTACGAGGACCGGCCGTACGTGACATGGTCTCCTCATAGGAGGACATGGTCCACGAAACACCAGCGCCAGTTCTCGCCGGGTTCGAAGGTCCGCATCACCGGATGGCCCGACTCCTTGTGGTGCTCCGTCGCGTGCCTGCTCGGCGAGGAGTCGCAGCAGCCGACGTGGCCGCACGTCAGACAGAGCCGAAGCTGCACCGGGTGGGTGCCGTCCCGCAGACACTCCGAACACGTCTCGCCGAGCGGGACGGGTTCGGGGTGGGGCAGCGCGTCGGCGTGCGTGCACTGTTTCATGATTGCCAGATTACGACGGCCGTGCGGACGACCGCGCGAAGAACGAGGGCGGGCGAGACATGGACGTGATGCCACTGCTGTTGCTGGTGGCCGGCAGCGCGGCGTTCGCGGCGGCGGCGCGGCGCACGCCGGTGCCCGCGCCGCTGCTGCTGGTGGCGGTCGGCCTGCTGGTGTCCTACCTGCCCGGGGTGCCCGACTACACCCTGGACCCGGACGTCGTGCTGCCGCTCCTGCTGCCCCCGCTGCTGTACACGTCGGCCACCGACAGCTCCTACCTCGACCTGCGCGCCCAGATGCGGCCGGTGGCCCTGCTGTCGGTCGGGTACGTGCTCTTCGCGACCCTCGCGGTCGGCTGGGCCGCCTACCTGATCGTCCCCGGGCTGCCGCTGACGGCGGCTCTGGTGCTGGGCGCGGTGGTGGCGCCGCCGGACGCGGTCGCGGCCACGGCGGTGGCGCGCCGGGTCGGCCTGCCCTCACGGATCACCACGATCCTCCAGGGCGAGTCGCTGCTGAACGACGCCACCGCGATCACCGCCTACAAGGTGGCCCTCGCGGTCGTGGTCGGCGAGGGCGCGTCCTGGGCGGGCGGTGTCGAGGAGTTCCTGGTGGCGGCGGTCGGCGGGACCGCCGTCGGCCTGATCCTGATGGCCCCGCTGCACTGGCTGCGCACCCACCTCAAGGAGCCCCTCCTCCAGAACACGCTCTCCCTGCTGATCCCCTTCGTCGCGTACGCGGCCGCCGAGCAGTTCCACGCCTCCGGCGTCATCGCCGTGGTCGTCGTCGCGCTCTACCTGGGCCACCGCGCGTGGGAGGTCGACTTCGCGACCCGCCTCCAGGAGGAGGCCGTGTGGAAGATGGTCGCCTTCGTCCTGGAGTCGGCGGTCTTCGCGCTGATCGGCCTCCAGCTCCCCGTCGTCCTGAAGGGCCTCGGCGCCTACGAGGGACTGGACGCCGCCTGGTACGCCGTCGCGCTCTTCGTAGTGGTCGTGGCGACGCGCTTCCTGTGGGTGTATCCGGCGAGCTTCCTGCCCCGGCTGCTGTCGGCGCGCATCCGCGCGCGGGAGGAGAACCCGACCTGGCGGGGGCCGATCGTCATCGCCTGGGCCGGCATGCGGGGCGTGGTCTCGCTCGCCATCGCCTTCTCCATCCCGCTCACCGTGGACCACGGTGACGCGCCCTTCCCGTACCGCAATCTGATCCTCTTCCTCACCTTCACCACGGTCATCGGAACCCTGGTGGTGCAGGGACTGACCCTGCCCCCGCTGATTCGCCTCCTGCGGTTCCCCGAGGCCGACCCGCAGGCCGCGACGCTCGCCGAGGCCAACGCGCAGGCGCAGGCCTCCCGGGTCGCCGAGGAGCGCCTGGACGAGCTCCTGTCCGACGAACGCAACACCTTGCCGCCGCCGCTCGCCGACCGGCTCCGCAGCGTCCTGGAGCGGCGCCGCAACGCCGTCTGGGAGCGCCTCGGCCAGGTCAACCCGGTCACCGGCGAGACCGCCGACGACGTGTACCGGCGTCTGTCGCGCGAGATGATCAGTGCCGAGCGCGAGGTGTTCGTCCGGCTGCGGGACAGCCGCCACATCGACGACGAGATGCTGCGCACGCTGCTGCGCCGACTGGACCTGGAGGAGGCGGCGGCCTACCGGGAGACGGCGTAGGCCTGCCGTACGCGGGCACGCGTGCGTGTACGCCCGGCAACGGCCCGCCTTCATCCGTGCTCCCCGGCCTCACGGGAACGGGCGGCCTGTGATCACACCCGTCACCGTGGTTCCACGCGGGAAGGCGCCCTCCTCGGCGAGGACGACAAGGCCGTAGAGCGACTTGGCGACATAGAGACGTTCCACGGGCACGCCGTGGCGTTGCTCGAAGTCCGCCGCGAAGGTCTCGAGGGCGGGGGGCACGCGGGCGTACCCGCCGAAATGGAAGCGCTCGTCGAGCCACCACTCGCCCCGCCGGCCACCGAAGGCCTCCTCCTGGAGCGCCTGTATCCCGTCCGCCAGGAACCCGCCCTTGAGGACCGGTATGCCCAGGGCCCGCTGGCCCGGGGCGAGCCCGGCGGCCAGGCCGGCGAGCGTGCCGCCGGTGCCGCAGGCGAGGGCGACGACGTCGGTGCGGCCCCGCAGCTCCTCGCCGAGCGCCCGGCAGCCGCGGACCGCAGCCGCGTTGCTGCCGCCCTCGGGGACGACGTACGCGTCCGGTGCGCCTACCGCGTCCAGGAGCGTCCCGAGTACGTCCGGTTCGGTCTTGCGGCGGTACGTCGAGCGGTCCACGAAGCGCAGGCGCATGCCGTCGGCCGCGCACCGGGCCAGGGAGGGGTTCAGCGGCCGGCCGGCCAGTTCGTCGCCGCGCACCACGCCCACCGTGGGCAGCCCGAGGAGCCGGCCGGCGGCGGCCGTGGCCCGCAGGTGGTTGGAGTAGGCGCCGCCGAAGGTGAGGAGCGTCCGCCCCGCCGCCCGCTCCAGGTTGGGCGCGAGCTTGCGCCACTTGTTGCCGATCAGCTCGGGGTGGATCAGGTCGTCCCGCTTCAGCAGCAGCCGCACGCCGTGCCGCCCGAACCGGTCGTCGGACACTTCCCGGAGGGGAGACGGCAGGTTCGGGCGCAGGTCGGTCACCCACTCATTGTCGAACACCGTTCGGTGAAACGTGCCTGTTCCCAACCCCCGGTTGATCCATTCCCGCTCTTTCGGGTAATAGCACGAGCACACTCCGTGATGGAAGGCTTGCCGCGTGAACGAAGTGCACCGGCGCAGTTCGGCGCCGGTGCACGGATCGGGAGGGCATTTCTCATGTCGGTAGGCGAAGAGGTCCGCACGGATTCGGGCAAGCCGCAGCAGAGTCTCGGCACCGCGGCCGCGCGGAACCTGGCCACCACGACCAAGTCCGCGCCGCAGATGCAGGAGATCAGCTCCCGCTGGCTGCTGCGGAATCTGCCCTGGGTGGATGTGCAGGGCGGTACGTACCGGGTCAACAGGCGTCTGACGTACGCGGTGGGCGACGGCCGCATCACGTTCGTCAAGACCGGCGACCGGGTCGAGGTCATCCCGGCGGAGCTGGGCGAACTGCCCGCGCTGCGCTCCTACGAGGACGAGGAGGTGCTCGGGGAACTCGCCCAGCGCTGCCGCCAGCGGGAGTTCGGCCCGGGCGAGGTGATCGCCTCCTTCGGCAGTCAGGCCGACGAGGTCTACCTGCTGGCGCACGGCCGTGTCGAGAAGGTCGGCAACGGTCCCTACGGGGACGACCAGGTCCTCGGCATCCTCGCCGACGGCGCGTACTTCGGCGACCAGGCGCTGCTCGACGGGGACGCCATCTGGGAGTACACGGCCCGCGCCGACACGGCCTGCACGGTGCTGGTCCTGGCCCGGCAGGACGTCGAGCAGGTCGCGGAGCGCGCCGACACCCTGCGCGGGCACATCCAGCAGCTGCGGGCGATCCCCGAACAGCGCACCAACAAGTACGGCGAGAAGGAGGTCGACCTCGCCGCGGGCCATGCCGGCGAGCCGGACATTCCCCACACGTTCGTGGACTACGACGCCCGGCCGCGTGAGTACGAACTGAGCATCGCCCAGACCGTCCTGCGCATCCACTCGCGCGTGGCCGACCTCTACAACCAGCCGATGAACCAGACCGAGCAGCAGCTGCGGCTGACGGTCGAGGCGCTCAAGGAGCGTCAGGAGCACGAGCTGGTCAACAACCGCGAGTTCGGGCTGCTGCACAACTGCGAGTACGACCAGCGGCTCCAGCCGCACGACGGCGTGCCCAGCCCGGACGACCTGGACGAACTGCTCAGCAGGCGGCGCGGCACCAAGATGCTGCTCGCGCACCCGCGCGCGATCTCCGCCATCGGCCGCGAGCTCAACAAGCGCGGACTCGTCCCCGAGACGATCGACGTCGGCGGCAACCGGATCCCGACCTGGCGCGGGGTGCCGATCTACCCGTGCAACAAGATCCCGGTCAGCGCGGCCCGTACCAGCTCGATCATCGCGCTGCGTCTGGGTGAGCAGGACCAGGGTGTCATCGGCCTGCGCCAGTCGGGCATCCCGGACGAGATCGAGCCGAGCCTGTCCGTGCGGTTCATGGGCATCAACGAACAGGCCATCATCAAGTACCTGGTCACGGCCTACTACTCGGCCGCGGTCCTCGTGCCGGACGCGCTGGGCGTCCTGGAGAACGTCGAGATCGGCCGCTGGCGGTGACTTCCGCCACCAGGCGGCACCGGAGCGGGGCGCGCGGAAGGCGGGAGTCCATCGGCAGCCAGGGCGACAGCGGTCCGGGACCGGCCGACGGGCACGAGGCGGCGGTCATCCTGGAGCGCTCCCGGGCGTCGGTCGACCCCGAACTGCGCGCGGCCATCGACTCGTTGCCCGGCTCGATGCGCCGGGTCGCTCTCTACCACTTCGGCTGGGAGCACGTGGACGGCACCCCGGCGGCGGGCAACGCGGGCAAGGCGATCCGCCCGGCCCTGGTGCT
Source organism: Streptomyces sp. NPDC060000 (assembly GCF_042737375.1). NCBI lineage: Bacteria > Bacillati > Actinomycetota > Actinomycetes > Kitasatosporales > Streptomycetaceae > Streptomyces > Streptomyces sp. NPDC060000. The sequence continues at coordinate 32,811 of NZ_JBHWUU010000082.1, read as the reverse complement.
CGCCGCGGCCACCGCGCTCGGTGGCCCGGCGGCCCGCGCGGGGGCCCTGCGGGCGGCCGCGGCGGTCGAACTGATCCACAACTTCACGCTGTTGCACGACGACGTGATGGACCGGGACACCACCCGTCGGCACCGCCCCACCGCCTGGACCGTGTTCGGTGACGCCGACGCGATCCTCGCCGGGGACGCCCTGCAGGCCCTCGCGCTGGGGCTGCTGGCCGCGGATCCGCATCCCGCGTCCTCGGCGGCCGTCGGCCGGGTCGCGGCCTGTGTGGTCGAACTCTGTGCCGGCCAGCAGGCGGACACGGCCATGGAGAAACGCGGCCCCGCCGACATCACCCTCGACGAGGTGCTCGTCATGGCCGAGGCCAAGACGGGAGCGCTGCTCGGCTGCGCCTGTGCGGTGGGCGCGCTGTACGCGGGAGCGAGTGAGGAGGACGTGGGCGCGCTGGACGCGTTCGGCCGGGAGGCCGGGCTCGCCTTCCAGCTCATCGACGACGTCATCGGCCTATGGGGAGACCCGCGGCAGACCGGCAAGCCGGCCGGTGCGGATCTCGCCGCCCGCAAGAAGTCCCTGCCGGTGGTCGCCGCGCTGACCTCCGGCACCCCGGCGGCGGGCGAACTGGCCGAGCTGTACGCGGGGCCCTACGAACCGGCCGACCTGGACCGCACGATGCTGGCCGTCGAACGGGCCGGCGGCCGTGAGTGGGCGCAGGAACAGGCGGCCGACCGTATGTCGCGGGCGATGCACGAACTGGCCCGGGCGATCCCGGACCCGGAGTCGGCCGGCGGGTTGCTCTGTCTGGCGGAGTTCGTGACCCGTCGCAGCAACTGAGTCCTCCGCCACGGAACCGGTGGGGACCGCGGGCCGCTCCCGGCCGGGCGCGCGGCTCCCCGCGCCCGACCGGGGCCCGGAATCCCCGGCGGCGTGCGGTCCTGACTGCACACGGTCACGGGGCTCCGGCCCGACGGGTTCCGCACATCCCCAGGGTGTGCGGAACCCGCCGCCGTGCGGCCCATGCGGGCTCCTCACCCCCGGCCGGCACCACCGTCGCCACGATCCGCTCGACCAGCCCCTCCGGCACCCCCACCCCCGGCAGGACGCCGTCCAGGACGCCCGGCAGGGTCAGGTGCTGCTCCAGGATCAGCCCGAGCATCGCGCGGTACAGGACGACCACGGTTCACCTGTGCGGCGGCTCCCGGCTGACGGGCGAGCTGTCCGACGAGATCGACGAGCTCGTGATCAAGACGTACCCGATTCGTCTACGGCACCGGCATGCCGATGTTCGGAGCCGGCTTCGACGTCGCCCGCCTCACGTTCGGCGGGGTGCGCTCGTTCGGCAACGGCGCGGTCGTACGGACGTACGACAGGGAACGGTGACGTACGGCGGGGAGCGCTCGCGGCCCGGCCGCCCTACTCTGTAGGGCATGGACCGGGAACAACGCGTCTGTCCCTCCTGCGGGCAGCCTGTACAGTCCGTCGTCCAGCGCTACAAGACGCTGGGGGCGTGGGTTCCGCGCTGGGTGGCGGGCCCGTGTCACAACCCGCGGTGCGAGGCCTACGTGGAACCGGGCGCGCACCACCACGTCGCCGAGACCGAAGGGGAACCCGGGGCCCCCGCGGCCCCGGCCTCCTGACCTCAGTGGGCTACGGGAGCCGCCTGCGTGCCCGCTTCCCGCTTTCCGGCAGTGGCCGCCCGGGGTGACAGCACCCGCTCCGCCAGCAGCCCGAAGACGAGCCCGAAAGCGGTCCACAGGGTGAGCTGGATCGCGAGGGCCGCGAGGCGGAACTGCCAGAGCAGCGTGGCGGAGAAGTCCTTCGGGACCTCGTTGACAGCCGGCAGGAACACGTAGGCGAGACTGACGGCGAGGACGAAGAACGCGCCCGCCGCGATCGTCGCGTTCCATGTGCCCAGGCGTGGCGCGAGCCGCTTGCCCAGGATGACCGTGGCGACGGCCAGGAGCACGCTGAGCACCATCATCAGGAAGTACAGCGTGGTGCGCCTGCCGATGGTGTCGGGGTCACCGACGGAGGGCGGGTTGGCCGGGTACTTCAGGAACGGCACCACATAGACGGCGAGCAGACCCGCGGCCGACAGGAGCAGCGCGCTCGCCCGGGGGCCGAAGCGGCCGATCCTGCCGAGCGCGAAGCAGTAGGCGAGGGCGGCGATGCCGCCGAACGCGACGCCGTAGACGAGAACGCCGGTGGCCAGGCCACCGGTGGACTGCATCGTGCGGGAGACGAGTTCCACGCCGTGCTCATGGGCGTGGGAATGGGAGTCCTCGTAGGCGATCGCCGAATCGACGCGCGGTTCGCCCACGAAGTAGGCGACGGCGAGGGCGAGCAGTCCGGCGGCGAGGCCGGCGAGCATGCCGCGGACGAGGAGATTCCTGACGATTGCGGAATTCACGGTGTCCGGTTCCCCGTCAGTGGCAGGGGAAGCCGAGCAGGTGGCGGGCGTCGTGGACCCACTCGTGGACGTCCTCGCCGGACACCACCGAGGTGGCGCCCTGTTCGGCGCCGACGAAGTAGAGCAGGACCATCATCAGGATGCCGAAGAAGACCGCCCAGGGGACGATCGCCCCGATCGGCAGCTTGGCGGGTACGGCGGTGGGGCCGGCGGTCGGCTGGGCGACGGTCTGCGCCATGGCAGAACCTCCTCGGGAGTTCGCGTCCCATCTCGGTGGTGCACGTGACGACGGGTGCGGGTCTGACTTGCTCGACGCTCACCACCCGTGAGGGGATGGCTCCTGCCGGCTTACAGTGGCGCGACCGTGCCGGATTCCCACCGGACTTCCGCCGTACCGTCGTCAATGTCGCGCAGAACGTACCGCGTGGCGGCTGCGCGGCCAAGGGCGCATGGGGCGGCGCAGATGCGCAAAGACCACTCACGCCCTCCCAACGGCCTTGCCTCGCAGCCGAGTTGGCGCGTGAAAGAGAGGGAGTGGAGATTGCCGAACAGCCGAGTGACCTTGATCTCACCAGCGCTCTCGCCCGCCCTGCGCGAGGCGCGATTCGACGACGGCAGCGGCGAGTTGGACGCCGCCGGGGTGCGCCGGGCGCGGTCCGCCGCGGCGGGGCTGCCCGGCGCGGACCGCGCGGCGGCCTCCCCCTCCACGCGCTGCCGTCGGACCGCCGAGGCGCTGGGCCTGTCCGCGCCCGAGGCGCCCGCGCTCGCCGCACTCGACGTGGGGCGCTGGCGCGGGCGCAGCCTCGCCGAGGTGACGGCCGCCGAGCCGGACGCCGTGGCGTCCTGGCTTGCGGATCCGGCGCTCGCCCCGCACGGCGGGGAAACGGTGCGGGGGCTGTGCGACCGGGCCGGGGCATGGCTGGAGGACACCGCCCGCGCTCCGGGGCGAGTGATCGCCGTGGTGGAACCCGACGTCGTACGAGCCCTGTTGGTCCGCGCGCTGGGCCTGCCGGAACCGGCCTTCTGGCGCCTGGACGTACGCCCGCTGACCGCCGTGGACCTGAGCGGCCGGGCGGGCCGGTGGAACCTCCAGGTGGGGACGCCGCTGGGAGACGCTCCGTAGCCGGAGGGGAAGATCCCCGTCAATCCGTCAATCCGTCAATCCGCCACTCCGCGCGCTGCGTGACGGTCCCCGGCGCACACGGAGAGACTCGTCCGGCATGCCGCATCCGGTATGCGGTTGCTGGGCGGGGGTGGCGGCCGGCGGCCAGGCAAAGGGCGGTGGTCAGTTGTCAGCGGTCGGTGGGGAGGGCTGGGGGACGGGTTGCGGGAGGCCGCCTGTCTTCGCGTCGCGGCCGGTGAGGCAGTACAGGCCGCCGGTCGGGTCGCGCATCACCGTCCAGTGGGGATGCCGGGCCACGACGAGCGCGCCGAGCTCCTCGTGCCGGGCGCGTACGGCGTCGATGTCCGGGCCGCAGGCCAGGTCGAGGTGGGCGCGGACGGCGCGTTCCGCTTCGATCCGCTGGAGCAGGATGCGGACCGGCAGCCCCGGCGGCTGCTCGATGACGTGAAACTCGGGACGGGAGCCGGGCCGGGACGACCAGTCGGGCAACAGGGCGCTCCAGAAGGCGACTTCGGTCGCGAACGCCGACGGTGGGACGTCCACGCAGATCTGGTCCAGACGGGCGCCGGCCACCACGGGCGGCCGCACGGACTCACCGTGCCACGGCACCACGCAGAACAACTGCCCGGCGGGGGAGCGCAGTACGGCCCAGCCGTCGTGGGCGGCGGCCGTCTCCGCTCCCGATTCCAGTGCCGTCGCGACGAAACCGGGCACGTCCTGGACGGCGAGGTCGAGATGCGCACCGCCGTCGCCCTCCGTGACCGCCTGGGCCTTCACGCAGGGGTCGGCGCCGGCGCTCCCCGGCGGCAGCAGGGTGACGAACTCCCCCTTCTCACCCCTGGGTTCGGACGGGGCCGTCCCCGTGACGGCGGTCCAGAAGTCGCACGCCCGCTCGAAGTGCGGGGCGGGCCGGTCGGCGAAGACGTAGGACCAACGGACCGGTCGGCTCATCAGGGCCGCTCCATGAACCGCAGCATGTTCCCGGCCGGGTCCCGGAAGGCGCAGTCGCGCACTCCGTACGGCTGGTCCGTCGGTTCCTGGAGCACCTCGACGCCGGCCTCCTGCACACGCGCGTGCAGCGCGTCGCAGTCGGCGGTGGTGAAGATGACCCCGCGCAGCACACCCTTGGCGAGCAGCCGCGCCATCGCCTCCCGGTCGGCGGGGGAGAAGTCCGGGTTCGCGCCCGGCGGCTCCAGCACGATGTTCACGTCGGGCTGGAGCGGCGACCCGACGGTCACCCATCGCATCCCCTCGAAGGAGACGTCGTTGCGGACTTCGAGACCCAGCACCTCGACGTAGAAGTGCAGGGCCTTGTCGTGGTCGTCGACGGCGACGAAACACTGGTGGAGTTTGAGGTCCATGGGGTCCAGCCTAGGCGCGTCGGCCGCGCCGCGGGCGGGTGTACGTCCGGGCCACGCACGCCGGGATCACCGCGCCGGCCTCGTGCGACCGTGCCCGGTAGGCACTCGGGGTCTCGCCGACGAGCTCGGTGAAACGGGAGCTGAACGAGCCGAGCGAGGTGCAGCCGACCGCCATGCAGACCTCCGTCACGGTGAGGTCCCCGCGGCGCAGGAGGGTCTTGGCGCGCTCGACCCTGCGGGTCATCAGGTAGCCGTAGGGCGTCTCGCCGTAGGCCTCGCGGAAGCTGCGCTGGAAGTGGCCCGGGGACATCAGCGCGGTGCGCGCGAGCGCGGAGACGTCGAGCGGCTCGGCGTACTCACGGTCCATCCGGTCGCGCGCCTGCCGCAGCCGCACCAGGTCCTCGAGGGTCACGGGCCCAGCATGGCACGAGGACGGCGTGCGGGGGATGAAGAACCGTGCGGGGGATGAGGAACCGTCGGGGGAAGGAGACCGCACCCGGACCGTCAGGGACGCCGTGGTCGGCGGCCTGCGGGCCGGGTGCGGGCAGATCGACCAGGCGACTCAAGGAATCGCAGGTCAAGCGGCATGATCGAAGATCAGGCCTTCTTGGTCTCCCAGAAGATCTTGTCGATCTCGGCGATGAGCTCCAGGGCCTTCTCGCCGGTCTTCGGGTCCGTCGAGGCCTTGGCGGCCGACAGGGCCTTCAGGGTGTCGTTGACCAGCTGGTGCAGCTGGGGGTACTTCTCGAAGTGCGGCGGCTTGAAGTAGTCGCTCCACAGCACGGAGACGTGGTGCTTCGCGAGCTCGGCACGCTGCTCCTTGATGACGGTGGCGCGCGCCTGGAAGTGCGGGTCGTCGTTGGCGGCCATCTTTTCCTGGACGGCCTTCACCGACTCCGCCTCGATGCGGGCCTGGGCCGGGTCGTACACACCGCAGGGCAGGTCGCAGTGAGCGCTGACCTTGACCTTGGGGGCAAACAGGCGGGAAAGCATGGAGCGTTCCTTCCTCGTGATCGTCTTCTCAGGTGGGACATTACTCCCTGAGGGAAGCCTTTTCGCGGGTGCCCCCATGGGCTTAGGACAAAAGTCCGGGGTCAGACTGGGACTGGTGGAGGAACGGACCGGGGAGGTGCCGGCGATGCCGGAGCTGTCGCACGAGACCGAGCGCGCGAAGTCGGCCGCGCTCTTCGGACTGGCCGAGGTGACCGGCCCGTCCATGGTGCCCACGCTCTACCACGGGGACCGGCTGGTGGTGCAGTACGGCGCGCGGGTCCGGCCCGGTGACGTCATCGTGCTGCGGCATCCCTTCCAGCAGGACCTGCTCGTCGTCAAACGGGCCGCGGAGCGCCGTGAGGGCGGGTGGTGGGTCCGCGGGGACAACACCTACGCCGGCGGCGACAGCACCGACTACGGGACGGTGCCCGACGAGCTGATCCTGGGCAAGGTGCGGCTGCGCTACCGCCCGCTGAAGCCGGATCAGCGCTCGCCGCTGGCGGTGGTGCGCTGGGCACTCTCGGCGGCCAGGCCCGTGCCGGCCGTCCGGTCCGCCTCCAGGCGCTTGCGCGCGCGGTAGGCGGCCACGTTGGCGCGGGTGGCGCAGCGGTCGGAGCAGTAGCGCCGGGAGCGGTTGGTCGAGGTGTCGAGGTAGGCGTTGCGGCAGGGGCCGGCCTCGCACAGGCCCAGACGGTCGACGCCGTACTCGGTGAGGTGGAACGCCAGGCCCATGGCCGCGATGGCCGCGTAGCCGGCCGTCGCGTTCGACGGGTGGTCTGCCAGGTGCATGTGCCACAGCGGGCGGCCGTCGTCGTCCCGGAAGTCGTGGCCGGAGATCTGGGGGCTCACCGGGAACTCCAGCAGGAGCGAGTTCAGCAGGTCCACGGCGAGGGTCTCGTCGCCGCCGTCGGCCGCCTCGAAGACGGCGCGCAACCGGGCCCGGACCGAGCGGAACCGGGTGACGTCCGCCTCGGTGGTCCGACGGGCCGCCGACTGGTTGCCGCCGAAGAGGGCGCGTACGGCCTCGACCGAGGTCAGCGCGTCCTTGCCCCGGGCCGGCTCCTCGCTGTTGACGAGGCGCACGGCGTAGTCCGAGTAATAGGCCAGTTCCACTTGTAGTCCTTACGGGGGCGCTCTATGGTCGGGGTGCGGGCGGGGTAACGGCCGTTCGTGCTTCCAGGGTATTACGCGACGAACGCGACGGAGGGTTGCGATGACGGACGCGCAGACGACCACGACCGGTGCCACGCCTGGTGCCACGGCCGGTACAGCGACCGGTGTCACGGCCGGTACCGACTGGGCGGCCTGGCAGCGGAGCTGGGACCGGCAGCAGGAGTGGTACATGCCCGACCGTGAGGAGCGGTTCCGGGTGATGCTCGACATGGTCGAGGCGCTGGCCGGGCCCGCCCCGCGCGTCCTCGACCTCGCCTGCGGGACCGGGACCGTCACCGCCCGGCTGCTCGCCCGTCTCCCCGGCGCCACCAGCACGGGCGTCGATCTCGACCCGGCCCTCCTCACCATCGCCGAGGGCACCTTCGCGGGCGACGACCGCGTCACCTTCGTGACGGCCGACCTCAAGGACCCGGACTGGCCTGCCCTGCTGCCGTACGACACGTACGACGCCGTCCTGACCGCCACGGCCCTGCACTGGCTGCACAGCGAACCCCTCGCGGCCCTCTACGGTCGGGTCGCGGAACTCGTGCGCGACGGTGGTGTCTTCATGAACGCGGACCACATGATCGACGAGACGACGCCCCGGATCAACGCGGCGGAGCGGGCGCAGCGCCACACCCGCATGGATCAGGCCAGGGCCGGCGCCGCCGGCGGGGTCCTCGACTGGGCCGAGTGGTGGCAGCTCGCCGCCGAGGACCCCGTCCTCGCCGGGCCGACCGCCCGCCGTTTCGAGATCTACGGCGAGCACGCCGACGGCGACATGCCCTCCGCCGCCTGGCACGCGCGCGTACTGCTGGAGCAGGGCTTCGGCGAGGCCAGGGCGGTGTGGTGCTCGCCGTCGGACACGTTGGTGCTGGCGCTGAAGTGAGCCGGAGCTGACGCGAGCGTCCCCGGGAGCGGTGGCCGGGCGAAGGGGCGGGCGGTACGGCGAGAGAAGCGGGCGGTACGGCGAGAAGCGGTACGGGAAGGTGCGGTACGGCGAGAAGCGGTACGGCGAAGGGGCGGTACGGGAGATCCGTACCGCCCCTTCGCCGTCGTACGCGCTACAGCACCTTGGACAGGAACGCCTGCGTCCGTTCGTGCTGCGGGTCGGTCAGGACGTCGCGCGGGTTGCCGGACTCGACGACCACACCGCCGTCCATGAAGACCAGGCTGTCGCCGACCTCGCGGGCGAAGCCCATCTCGTGGGTGACGACGATCATCGTCATGCCGGACTCGGCCAGGTCGCGCATGACGTCCAGGACGTCACCGACCAGCTCCGGGTCGAGGGCCGAGGTCGGCTCGTCGAACAGCATCAGCTTCGGGTCCATGGCCAGGGCCCGGGCGATGGCGACCCGCTGCTGCTGACCGCCGGAGAGCTGCGAGGGGTAGCTCCGCGCCTTGTCGGCGAGGCCGACGCGGTCCAGGAGCTGGGCCGCGCGCTCCCTGGCCTGGGCCCGGCTCGCACCCTTGACCTGGACCGGGGCCTCGACAATGTTCTCCAGCGCCGTCATGTGCGGGAACAGGTTGAACCGCTGGAACACCATGCCGATGTCCCGGCGCTTCAGCGCGACCTCGCTGTCCTTGAGCTCGTACAGCTTGTCGCCCTTCTGGCGGTAGCCGACCAGCTCACCGTCGACGTACAGCCGTCCGGCGTTGATCTTCTCAAGGTGGTTGATGCACCTGAGGAACGTGCTCTTGCCGGAGCCGGAGGGGCCGATGAGGCAGAACACCTCGCCGTTCTTGACCTCCAGGTCGATGCCCTTCAGGACCTCGACCGCGCCGAAGGACTTGTGCACGCCCTCGGCCTTCACCATCGCGGTCATGACGCACTCCTTTCGCGGCCGATCGAGAGCAGGTTCGTCCGGATCTTCTGGAAGACCGTGGGCGGGAGGCTGCGGCTCGAACCGCGGGCGTAGTAGCGCTCCAGGTAGTACTGGAAGACGCTGAAGACGCTGGTCATGACCAGGTACCAGATGGAGGCGACGAACAGCAGCTCCATCACGGCGAACGACGAGGAGCCGATCACCGAGGTCGAGCGGAGCAGTTCGTTGTACGTCACCACGTACACCAGCGACGAGGTCTTCAGCATGTTGATGAACTCGTTGCCGGTCGGCGGCACGATCACCCGCATCGCCTGCGGGATGACGATCCGGCGCAGCGTCTTGGCGTGGCTCATGCCGAGCGCGTGGGACGCCTCCGTCTGCCCCTCGTCCACGGCCAGCAGGCCGGCCCGGCAGATCTCGGCCATGTACGCGGCCTCGTTCAGACCGAGTCCGAGCAGGGCGCACATGAACGGCGTCATGACGTCCGTCATCTCGTCCTTGTAGATCGGACCGAGGTTCAGGACGGGGAAGATCAGCGCCAGGTTGAACCACATCAGCAGCTGCACGTACACCGGGGTGCCGCGGAAGAACCAGATGTACAGCCAGGCGACCGTGCTGGTCACCGGGTTCTTCGACAGGCGCATCACGGCCAGCAGCACGCCGAGGACCACGCCCAGCACCATGGACAGGACGCTGATCAGCAGCGTGCGCCCGGCGCCCGCGATGACCGTCGAGTTGAACAGCTGGTCGCCGACCGTGTTCCACTGGATGTCGCCGTTCGCGAAGGCGTTGACCAGCAGCGCCAGGAGCGCGATGACGATCACGGCGCTGATCCAGCGGCCGTAGTGGCGCACCGGGATCGCCTTGATGGCCTCCGGCGGGCCGGAGAACGCCGACTCCTCGGCGACCGGCGGGGTGTCCTCGGGCGGTGCGCCGCCCGCGGAGGACTTGTCGAGCTTGTCAGTCATGGGGACTGCCCTTCGAAGACTGCAAAAGGTGCGGGTGGATCACTTGCCGCCGTTGACCGCGGAGGCCTTGATCGCGCCGCTCTCGGCGCCCCACTTCTCCAGCACCTTCTGGTACGAGCCGTCCTTGATGATCGCGTCGACGGCCTCCTTGAGGGCGTCGCGCAGCTGCGTGTTCTTCTTGTTCACGACGATGCCGAACGGAGCGGCCTCGTACTGCTTGTCGAGAACCTCGAAGGTGTTGCCGTTGCCCGCCTTGCGGGCCATGTCCACGGCCACCGGGTAGTCGTTGACGCCGGCCACGGCGCCGCCGGACTTCACGCGGGTCTGGGCCTCGGTGTCGTTCTCGAAGGACTCGATCTTGAGGGCCTTCTTGCCGGCGCCCGTGCACGTCTTGGACTGCGCCTGGAGGGCCTCTTCGTAAGTGGTGCCCCGCTGCACCGCGACCGTCTGACCACAGAGGTCGTCGATGGTCTTGACGCCCTTGGGGTTGCCCTTCTGGACGTAGATGGCCGTGCCGGCGGTGAAGTAGTCGACGAAGTCGACGCCCGTGCCGAGCTTCTTGCCGCTGTCGTCCAGGCCCTCCTGGCGCTGCTTGGTGTCCGTGATCGACGACATGGCGACGTCGTAGCGGCCGGTGTTGACCGCGGTGATCAGGGTGTCGAAGCCGCCCGAGGTGAACTGGAAGTCGACGCCGAGCTCCTTGCCGAGCGCGGTGGCGATGTCGGGGTCGACGCCCACGATCTTGCCGCCCTCGACGGACTCCATCGGCGCGTACTCGGCGTTGGTGCCGACCTTGATGACACCCGCCTTCTGGATGTCGGCCGGAAGCTTCGAGAAGAGGGGAGCCTTGTCGGCGCCGCTCGACGACTCGGAGGAGCTGCCGCCGCTGTCGGTCTGGTCGCCGCAGGCGGTGAGCAGCAAGGCGCCCGCGACCGCGAGGGATCCGACCGCTGCCAGGCGGGTGCGCGCGGCGGTCGTGCGTCGGGTGGAGCTTGCGGTCATGGTGGATTCCTCCGGCGGATGGATGGAGATGCCGATGGGTCGGCACGTGCCGACGGGTCGGCACATGTCGATGGGTCGACGAGAACACACACCTTCGGGTGTCGCGACCCCGTGTGATTACGGCATCTTGCCATTCGGACTGCGCCATTCAGGGGGCCAGTCATGTCAAAATCGGATAACGGGCGACCCCCGAACCCCATCAGTCCGGTACATCACGGCCGGACGGAGCCGGACCATCTGCGGGAATCCCCCGTTCCGGCCGAAAGATCTTCGGTTTGATCTCTTGATGTGGTCGCCCGGAGTGCGCCGCGGTCGTCGACCGTGTCGGCCTGAGTCCATGTCAAGGGTTTCCGGGAACCGGACGGAGCCCTCGCGCATGAGTCATGTCACTCAGGGTGGCGTCTGTTCAAGGTCCACAGCGTGAGGCGTGTGACCTTGCACGGAATGGACTCGTCGGCTGTGGTCTCCGTCCGGTAAGAAGGATTTTTACACCCCTCATCCGGGGCTCAGGGCGCGTGTGCGGCGCGCCCGACGCGCAGGCGCCCGTACGCATCACCTCTGGGGCCAGCGCGATGCCCGCCCACTTCTCAATCAGGAGTGGCCACCCTCAAACCATGCAGACCTAAGGGGTACAACACAGTGGCAGCGGAGATCGTCAATCCTCGCAGCGAGAGCGCCGACCAGACGGGCCAGGAGGGCGGTGCGGAGCCCCTCGACTCGTTCGACCCGGTGTTCGCGCTGCACCGCGGCGGAAAGATGGCCGTGCAGGCCACCGTCCCGATTCGCGACAAGGACGACCTGTCCCTCGCTTACACCCCCGGCGTCGCGCGCGTTTGCACCGCGATCGCGGAACAGCCGGACCTGGTGAACGACTACACCTGGAAGTCGTCCGTCGTCGCCGTCGTGACCGACGGCACGGCCGTCCTCGGGCTCGGGGACATCGGCCCCGAGGCCTCCCTTCCGGTCATGGAAGGCAAGGCGATCCTGTTCAAGCAGTTCGGCGGGGTGGACGCGGTTCCGATCGCGCTCGCCTGCACGGACGTGGACGAGATCATCGAGACGGTGGTGCGCCTCGCGCCCTCGTTCGGCGGAGTGAACCTCGAGGACATCTCGGCGCCGCGGTGCTTCGAGATCGAGCGCAGGCTCCAGGACGCGCTCGACATCCCGGTCTTCCACGACGACCAGCACGGCACGGCGATCGTGACGCTGGCGGCACTGCGCAACGCCGCGCGGCTCAGCGGGCGGGGCATCGGTGAGCTGCGGGCCGTCATCTCGGGCGCCGGCGCGGCCGGTGTCGCCATCGCCAAGATGCTGGTGGAGGCCGGCATCGGGGACGTGGCTGTCACCGACCGCAAGGGCATCGTCTCGGCGGACCGCGGGGACCTGACCGACGTCAAGCGGGAGGTGGCCGGGTTCACCAACAAGGCCGGGCTGACCGGGTCGCTGGAGAACGCGCTGGCCGGAGCCGACGTCTTCATCGGTGTCTCCGGCGGGACGGTCCCGGAGGAGGCGGTGGCCTCGATGGCGAAGGGCGCGTTCGTCTTCGCGATGGCCAACCCCACGCCCGAGGTGCACCCGGACGTCGCCCACAAGTACGCGGCCGTCGTCGCCACCGGGCGGTCGGACTTCCCGAACCAGATCAACAACGTGCTGGCGTTCCCCGGGATCTTCGCGGGTGCGCTGCAGGTGCGGGCGTCCCGGATCACCGAGGGCATGAAGATCGCGGCGGCCGAGGCGCTGGCGGGGGTCGTCGGTGAGGATCTCGCGGCGGATTACGTGATTCCGTCGCCGTTCGACGAGAGGGTTGCTCCTGCGGTGACCGCGGCGGTTGCGGCGGCTGCTCGTGCCGAAGGGGTTGCTCGTCGCTGACGCGTGAGTGGATGGTCCCGCCTGTTGTGGCGGGGCCATCTTTTTTTACCCACCCACCCGCCCGTTCGGGTGATGACGAGGCGCCGCCCACGGGGGCTGCCGCCCCCGGACCCCCGCTTCGGCCCTGAACGGGCCTCGTCCTCAAACGCCGGACGGGCTGAATTACCTGGCCGGTGCTCGATTGGCGCGGTCGGACGGGCTGAATTACCTGAACGGGCCTCGTCCTCGAACGCCGGACGGGCTGAATTACCTGAACGGTGCTCGATTGGTGCGGTCGGGTGGGTTGGATCGTCTGGCCGGTGCTCGATTGGTGCCGTCGTGCGGGCTGGAACCGGCTGACTGGTGCGCCGGTCGGCGCGGGCGGGCGGACTGGAGTGTCCTGGCCGGTGTCTGAGCGGGGCCGTCGGGTGGGGCGGAATGTGCAAGAGGGTATGTGTCACAGTGCCGTCCGGTTTCGCTTGCCGGGCTCGGACCCTAGGGTCGGATTCATGTTCGCCGTCTATGCCGCCCGAATCGACCGCGACCAGCCGCTTTCCGGCCTGGAGTTGGGGGAGCGCCCGACCCCCGAGGCCCGGCCCGGCTGGAGCACCGTCCATGTCAGGGCAGCCTCCCTCAACCATCACGATCTCTGGTCGCTTCGGGGCGTCGGTCTCCCGGAGGGCCGGCTGCCGATGATCCTCGGCTGCGACGCCGCCGGGGTCGACGAGGACGGCAACGAGGTCGTCCTGCACTCCGTCATCGGTCAGACCGGGCACGGGGTCGGGCCCGACGAGCCTCGTTCCATCCTCACCGAGCGGTACCAGGGCACCTTCGCCGAGCAGGTCGCCGTGCCGACCTGGAACATCCTGCCCAAGCCCAGGGAGCTCTCCTTCGAGGAGGCCGCCTGCCTGCCCACGGCCTGGCTGACGGCGTACCGCATGCTCTTCACCAACGCCGGGGTACGGCCCGGTGACTCCGTCCTCGTGCAGGGCGCCGGCGGTGGTGTCGCCACGGCGGCCATCGTGCTGGGCAAGGCGGCCGGGCTGCGGGTCTTCGCCACCAGCAGGGACGAGGCCAAGCGGAAGCGGGCCCTGGAACTCGGCGCCGTCGAGGCGGTGGAGCCCGGTGCGCGGCTGCCGCAGCGGGTGGACGCCGTCATCGAGACCGTCGGCGCGGCCACCTGGTCGCACTCGGTGAAGTCCCTGCGGCCCGGCGGCACGCTCGTCATCTCCGGTGCCACCAGCGGTGACCGGCCCTCGCACGCCGAGCTGACCCGGATCTTCTTCCTGGAACTGAAGGTCGTCGGTTCCACCATGGGTACCAAGGACGAACTGGAGGACCTGCTCTCCTTCTGTGCCGCCACCGGTGTCCGCCCCGTCATCGACGAGGTGCTGCCGCTCGACCGGGCCCGCGAGGGCTTCGAACGGCTCGCGTCCGGCGACCAGTTCGGCAAGATCGTGCTCACCAACAGCTGAGTCGTCGGCCGAGTCAGCGGTTGCGTCGGCGGTTCCGTCGTGGGCTGAGCCGGCGGTTGCGTCGTCGGCCGAGTCGGGGGCTGCGCTGTTGTGTTTTCGGGCGGGTCCGGGTTTCCGGGCCCGCCTTTCTCTTGGCGTTCTTGTCAACTGTGGTTGACGTAATCCGCTTGTCAACGTAAGTTGACATCATGACCGAAGCAACGGATCTCGCCGAGCGCGCCGGTGACCGCGATCCACGGGTCGGACTGCGCGCCGTCGCCGCACTTCGCCGACTGCTGGAGCAGTTGGAGGCGGTGCAGGTGCGCAGTGCGCGCAACCAGGGCTGGTCGTGGCAGGAGATCGCCGCGGAGCTCGGAGTCAGCAGGCAGGCCGTGCACAAGAAGTACGGGAGGCATTGATGTTCGAGCGGTTCACGAAGGACGCCCGTGTGGTGGTCGAGGGCGCGGTGGGGTACGCCGAGCGGGAGGGTGCGACACGGGTCGAGGAGACGCATGTACTGCTGTCCCTGCTCGACCGCGAGGGCAGCCGCGGTTCGTTCGCGCTGGCCTCGCTCGGTCTGCCGCCCGGTGGGCGGGCGGGGCTGGTGCGGGACCTGGACGAGACGCGCCGCCGTGGCGGACTCTCCCGGGCCGACGCGGACGCCCTGTCCGGGCTGGGCATCGACCTGTCGGAGATCGTGTCCAGGGTCGAGGAGACGCACGGCGAAGGAGCGCTGGCCGCAGCCGGCCGGGGCGGCCTCCTCGGCGGACGGTCCGGGCGGCGGCCGTTCAGCCGCGGTGCCAAGGATCTGCTCACGGGCACCCTGCGTGTCGCCGTCGCCCACGGCGAACGCCACATCGGCGACGAGCACCTGCTGCTCGCCCTGACGACCCGCCGTGGCGTCCCGTCGGAGATCCTCGCCGACCACGGCGTCACGCACGCGTCCCTGACCCGGGTGCTGTACGGCGACCAGGGCCGGGGAGGTGAGCCCGGGGCAGGGGCCGAGGCCAAGGCCGGCTGAGGCCACCCGACCCCGTCGATCCGGAGCGTCAGGCCTTGGGGGCTCGCAGTATCACTCCGATGTGAGCCGCCGCCGTGGACAGGTGACGGCGCGCCTCGCGGAGTTGGTCCGCCGTGACGCCGTGGTCGCGGGCCGCGTCGCGGATGTCGTCCCGGAAGCGGTCGAGGAGGCGGTCCAGGTCGCGGGTCGGGTCGCCGCCGGTGTCCTCGTGGGCCCAGACCGGTTCGTACTCGGCGGGGAAGTCCTCGGGGGTGCCGGAGTAGTCCGGCGTGTGGGAGGAGCGGTCCGGGGTGCGGGAGGAGTCCGGTGTGTCGGAGTGGTCCGGGGTGCGTGGGTGTTCGGAACCCGCGGTCGTCGCCGGTCCCGTTGTGCCGGTGCGGCCGAAGCCGAAGTCCTTGCCGTACTCCCTTCCGAAGTCCTTGCCGAACTCCCCGAACTCCTTGGCGAGTTCCGTCAAACCCTCCCGGACGCCGGTCGGCCAGTCGCCCCGGGCGAAGTGGTCCTGGACCTGTTCCTGGACCCGGCGTGCGATGCGCTGCACCTCTTCCTGGGCCTGGTTGCGGGCCCGCTCCTGTGCCTCCTTGGCCTGGCGGCGGGCCCGCTGCGCCTCGTCGCGGGCGCGGCGGCTCTCGTCCTTGGCCCGGCGCGCCTGTTCCTTCCACTCCTGCTTGACGCGGCGCATCTCCTCCTTGGCGGCGTGCCACGACTCCTTGTCGCCGTACTCCCCGTACTCCCCTTGTTCTCCGTGCTCCCCGTGCTCGACGTGCTCGCCGGGCGCGCTGTGCTTCGCGGATACCCGCCCCGCGCCCTGGCGGGCCTCGGTGGCCGCCGCCCGCATCTCGCGCCGCAGGTCGCCCGCGGCGCCGCGTACGTCGGCCCGGATCTCGGCGGCCAGTTCGGCGACCGACTCGCCGATCTCCAGTTCCAGATCGACCAGTTCTCCGCTGCGGTCCGCCAGTTCGGCCCGGCCCGCGTCGGTGATGGCGTACACCTTGCGGCCGCCCTCGGTGGTGTGGGTGACCAGGCCCTCGGCTTCCAGCTTGGCCAGCCGGGGGTAGACCGTGCCAGCCGACGGCGCGTAGAGCCCCTGGAAGCGTTCTTCGAGGAGGCGGATGACCTCGTAGCCGTGGCGCGGGGCCTCGTCCAGCAGCTTCAGCAGGTAGAGGCGGAGACGGCCGTGGGCGAAGACGGGAGGCATGTCAGAGCACCTTCTTGTCGGTCGTGCTGTCGGCCGGGTCGCCGGAGGAACTCTCGCCGCCCGGACCGGAATCGGCATTGTCCCCCGAGTCGGTCGGCGCCTTCGTCTCGCGCCTGTCGTCACTGTCGGCCCATGCGCTGTCCGTCGTGCCGTCCCGCCCGTCGTCCCCCGTGACGTCCCAGGTGTCGTCCGTCGGGGGCCTTCGCAGCAGGGCGATCGAGCCGGAGACCGTCGTCGCCTTCAGGGTGCCGCTGCCCGTGCCGAGCCGGCCGGTGATGCGCTTGGCGCCCCACTGGCCGCTGACCCGGAGGTCCTCGAAGGCGTTGGAGACCGAGCCGCTCGCGGTGTTCGCCTCCACCCGCGCGTCCGCCGGATGGGGGAGCCGGATGGCGATGTCGCCCGAGACGCAGGTCAGGTCGATGGTCGTGGGGCGGCTCGCCGGGTCGAGGTCGACGATCATCGACCCGCTCACGGAGTCGGCCTTCACGGAGGAGCCCGCCTCGACCACGGTCAGGTCGCCGGACACGGAGTTGAAGCGCAGGTCGCCGGTGAGGGCCTGGGCCTCCACGTTCCCGGAGACGGTGCTCGCGCGCACAGGGCCGGCGAGCCCCACCAGGGTCGTGTCCCCGTTGACCCCCTTCACCTCCGCGTGGCCGTCGATGCCGGAGACCACCGCTCCCGCGCTCACCACGCCCACCTCGACGCGGGTGCCGGCGGGCACCGCCAGCGAGACCACGGCACTGCGCCGCCACCCCTTGCGGTCGAGCCACTTGAGGAAGCCCTTCCAGGGCAGGTCCTCGTACGCCACCGTCAGGATTCCGTCGCGATGGCTCACCACCAGGGGAGGTCCCTCGATCTGCGAGACCTCCAGACGGGCGGAGCCCTCGTCCGTGCCCACGACGTTCACCGTGCCGTCGACGATGCGCACGTGCAGTTCGCTCACGGGATCGTCGAAAGAGAGCTTCCTCGGCTCGGCGACGGACCATTCGGACATGGCGCGGACCTCCTCCACGACGGCGGGCAGGACACGCCATATCGCGTCTCCCGTCAAACACGATATATCGCGGACGGGGAAAGTCAAGACACCCGTTCCGGTGCTCGCGCTCACCTCCGCGCACGCGAAAGGGGCGCCCACGGGGCGCCCCTCCACGCGAACCGCCGCAAGCGGCCGGCTCCTGATTGCCTACGGTTTGCTGCCTACGGTTCGCCTACTCTTCGTCCTCGTCGTCCAGCCGCGCCAGCCATGTCGCCAGCCGCTCCACCGGCACCTCGAAGTCCGGGTTCAGGTCGACGAACGTCCGCAGCTGCTCGGCGAGCCACTCGAAGGTGACCTCCTCCGCGCCGCGCCGCTTCTCGAGTTCCTCGATTCCGCGATCGGTGAAGTACATGGATCGTGCTCCGTGGGTCTGTCGCAGGGATAGGGGTCCCCCCTCGGGGGAAGGACCCTTGTTCCTGCGAGGGGAGGAAGAGATCCGCTCTCCTGTGGGGAGGGGACAGGAAAAGGATAGGCGCAGGGGGACGGCGTCCCACGGGCCGCCGGGACACTCGCACGGCCGGAACGCCGCGGCCGGAACGCGCACCGCAGTGAGCCGGTCCGGGGGGACCGGGGAGAACGGGGGAGTGCCATGAGTGGTGACGACGTGACGCGGGTTGCGCGCATCGCGCTGCCGGACGGAACGCCCGTCTGGGCCCGCATCTCGGGGGCGGGGGAACTGTCCGCGCCGTCCGGGCGGCTGTCCTACAGCGACACCGGGTTCGCCGAGCGGGTGGAGGCGAGCGTGGAGAGCCTGCACGCGCTCGTCACAGGGGTCGCGCGGTCGCTGGCGGAACCGCTGCGCGCGGTGCGGCCCGACGAGGTGAGCGTCGAGTTCGGCATCGAGCTGACCGCCAAGGCCGGGAAGGTCGTGGGCCTGCTCGCCGACGGAGAGGCCAAGGCCGGCATCACGGTCACCCTCACCTGGAACGGCGGACCGCCGGACCTCGACACACCCCCCGACACAGACACACCCCCTCATGCGCCCCCTGACGCGCCCCCGCCTCCCGCGACGGACCCACGCGCGCGTGGCGGCCCTGCATCTGGGCCCGACGCACACGCGCGTGGTGGATCGTCGTCGCCGGGCCGGCCGGCTCCCGCTCCCGCTGCCCCGCCGGCCTCCCGCGCGCGTGGCGGCTCATCGTCCGACGAGGACGGGGTCCGGCGCGCGGGCGCGTCCCCCGGCGCGTCGATGCACGGGGGCGCCGACGGCAGCGCGGGCGGGGGCGTGGCATGACGGGCGGGCACGCCCCGGGCGCATCGAACGCCTTCGATGCGGCCCGTCGTGCGCTGCGTGGACTCGTCGTGGCGGCGACCGTGCGCATTCATCGCCCGGTCGTCGGGTATGCCCTGGAGGAGCCCGGTACGTTCCTCGGGAGCGGCTTCTTCGTCGCCCCGAACTGGGTTCTGACCTGCGCACATGTGGCCTGCGGCGGGGAGGGGGGCGAGGTCGCGGTGGTGTACGAGACGGCACCGGGGCGAGGCACGTCCACCGCCCCCGGCCGGGTGGTGGCGACGCTGCCGGACCGGTCCGACCGGTCCGACCGCGCGGAGCGGGCACTGCCCGCCGGCAACTGGCCCGCCCCGGACCTCGCCCTGATCCAGCTCACCGAACCCGTCGACGACCACGAGTGCGTGTATGTCTCCGAGCGCCCGGCGGCGTACTACGGCGAGGGACGGGTGCTGTACGCCGGATGGACGGAGAACGAGGGCCGCTTACAGATCCTGGACGGCACGCTCACGGTGCAGGGCACCATCGGCGGCTGGTCGTCGGACGTGCAGATGCGGCTCGGCGACAACGACCTGCCGTACGGCGTCTCGGGCGGCCCGGTGATCGACCCCGTGCGCGGCGAGGTGATCGGGGTGCTGAAGGCGCGCTCGGACCACCGGCCCGGCGGCACGTCGACCGGGATCGAGCAGCTGCGTACCCTGCGGGTCCCCGCGGAGGCGGTGCCGGCCGAGCACAGCGACCTCTACCAGGCGGTCTTCCACGGTCACGACCGCTACCACCGCGACCGGCAGCGCCACCCGGCGTCCCGGCGCCAGACCTGGACCGACGTACAGGGCCGGCTGGGCGCGCGCCCGGGCCGCACCCTCAGCCCGGACGAGCGGATCCAGCTGCTGGGCCGACTGGCCGAGCTCCCGCCGCCCGAGAGCACCCGCGGACTGCTGGACATCCTCGACTCCCTGCCGGACTTCCAGACCCTCAGCCCGCTGCCCGCGCCGCGCGGCTGGCGCGACGGCCTCGGAGCGCTCTACGAGAGCGCGAGTGACGACGGGGCGCTGGAGCTCGTCCTCGACTACGCGATGCGGGCGATGTCCGCTCCGCGTCCGTTCGTCGTACCCAGCACCCCGGACGCCGAGAAGGCTCTCTGGGTCTGGGTGTGGCAGGCCGCGCAGCGGCTGAGCGCCCGCTACCGGAACGGTCTCGCCGCGCAGCGGATCGAGCGGCTGCGCCGACGGGACGAGGCGGAGCTCGACGCCCCCGACACGGTCTCCGGCGGCGCCCACCCGACGGACGGTCCCGGTAGGCGCAGGCCGCGCCGGCGCGGCGGACCCCACGCACGCGCGCGTACCGGTGCCGTCGGCAGTGCGGCGCGTCCCTCCGCCCTGCTCGAACTGGTGCTGCGCGGCTGGGAGCCGGACCGCTGCGACTGGTCGGTCTCGGTGGCCGCGCCCGGCGGGGACGTGGTCCGCCTGCACGAGGCCGAGCGCACGCCGCTGGCCGATCTGCCCGCGCACCTCGCCGGCCCGCTCGGGGAGGCCTTCCGCCACTGCGACGAGCCGGGCAGGCCCGCGCTCCTTCAGGTGGCGCTGCCCCACGCGCTGCTCGGCCTGGAGGTCGACGACTGGCGACTCCCTCCCGACGAGGAGCCGTTGGGCGCCCTGCGTCCGGTCGTCGTGCGCTGCGCCGACCGTGACCGGCTGCCCGACGAGGCGTACGGCGCGTATGACGCGTACGCCGGGGACCGCTTCGGCCCCGACGACGGTGCGGGCGGGGGAAGGCGGAACCGCCAGGCTGAAGGGGCCGACGGGGCCGACGGGGCTGAAGCGGCCGACGCTTACGCCGTGGACGACCACGATGACGAGTACGACCCGGACGACGACCCGCACGACGACGTGGGCGAAATGGACGACCTGGACGACCTGGACGACCTGGACGACGTGGACGACCTGGACGACGTGGACGACCTGGACGACGTGGACGGGGAGCGTCGGGCCCGCTGGCGCTGGCTGCACGCGCACCGGGCCAGGGCCGAAGTCCTGGACTGCGACGAGGGGTTCGGCAAACCGGTACCGACCGTGGAGCAGCTGCGGGCCCTGTCGCACGGCACCGTCCCGGTGCTCTGCCGTCACGGCGACCTCCGCTGCGAGGACGACGCGGAGGCGCTCGCCCGGATCGTGCTCGGCGGCTACGGCGTGGCCCTGTGGCGCCGACGGCGCGGCCGGGCCGACGCCGTCTGCGGGGAGTTCCACCGCGGCATGATCGACGGGATCGCCGACCCACCCAGCGCGCGGTACCTGCCGGAGGCGGTGCACGATCTCCGGATGCGGCTGCGCGCTGGCCGTACGGAGTCGTTCTGGGCCGACGGTGTGGCCCTGTTGTACGACGACCCCCACCAGCCCCTCCCCGGAACCGGTGACCTGCTGGAGGCCCCTTGAACCCACCCGCCCGCGGGGCCTGTAGGCCTCTTACCAGGCACCCCCAGGATGGATAACGTGATGCACGTTCGGACGGCCGCGGCCGCGGCGGTGGACGAGTGACGAGGACCGGATCATGACCGAATCCAGTGAGTGGCTCATCTACCGAGGCGCCGGCGAACCGCACGACGGGATCGAGCGGCTGCCCGATCCGCCCCCCTGGCGGGACTTCACCAGCAGGGACGCGGCGGGCTCCGGTGACGGGTCCGAGGACCGCAGGCTCGGCGCGCACCGGCACCTGGCGGAGCTGCACCGGCCGGGCGCCGAGGAGCTGGAGATGATCAACGCGGCGCTCTATCTGCGCCGCCCCCTGCTCGTCACGGGCAGCCCCGGCGCGGGCAAGAGCACGCTCGCCCACTCGGTGGCGTACGAACTCGGCCTCGGCAACGTGCTGCGCTGGTCGATAGTCAGCCGTTCCGCGCTCCAGGACGGGCTCTACCACTACGACGCGATCGCCCGGCTCCAGGACGTGCAGATCGCCGCGCAGGGCGGGTTCGGGTCGGCGGCCGGCTCGCCGGGCGCGGTCGAGGGCATCGGCAGCTACATCCGGCTGGGGCCGCTCGGCACCGCGCTGCTGCCCTCCGACACCCCGCGCGTGCTGCTCATCGACGAGCTGGACAAGAGCGACATCGACCTGCCCAACGACCTGCTGAACGTGCTGGAGGAGGGCGAGTTCGCGATCCCCGAGCTGGCGCGCATCGCCGACCGGCTGCCGGACGGCGAGGCGGAGGTGCTGACCGCCGACGGCGTGAAGGTCCGGGTGCGGGACGGCCGGGTGCGCTGCCGTGCCTTCCCGTTCGTCGTGCTCACGAGCAACGGGGAGCGCGATTTCCCGGCCCCGCTGATGCGCCGGTGCCTCCATCTGGAGCTGGGGCGCCCGGACCACAACCGGCTCGCCACCTTCGTACGCGCGCATCTCGGTGACGAGGCGGCACGCGCGGGGGACGACCTGATCACGCGGTTTCTGGAGCGCTCGCGCAGTGAACTGCTCGCGGCGGACCAGCTGTTGAACGCGATCTACCTCACCGACGCGGCCGCGCCGCCCAGCCGTGACCGCCTGGCCGACCTGCTCATCCAGCGACTCGACCGCCCGAGGTGAGGGCCTGATGCCCGACGCAGCGGCCCGCCACGGCCCCGTACCGCCGGACGGCCGCCATCCCGATGCCCCGGGCCCGGTCCCGGCCGGCGGCCCGCGTACCGACGCCCGGGACGCCCCGGGCGGCGTCCCGTCCGCCGGCCCGCTTGCCGATGCCCCGGACACCCCGGGCACTTCCGGTGCCGGACCGGCCGGAGGGCGTGGTTCCGGGGGGCCGGGTGATCCCGGTGTGCCCGGCGAGGGTGCGGGGGCCGGGCGGCGCGATGGGGATCCGCTCGCCGAGCTCGTCGTGCGGCTGCGTGCGGTCGGGCTCGATCCGGACGTACCGCAGTTGTGCGACGCGATCTGGCTGGCGCGGTGGACCCGGCCGGTGGAGGACCCGGAGCCGGAGGGTCCGTCCGCCCGGACCGGCGGCCGCCCCGCGCCCCGGCCCGACGGTTCGCAGGGGCGGGGTGCGGGCGGGCGGGCGGAGGGTGCGCGGACCGAGCGGTCGGAGCGGCCGCCGCGGGACGTGGGGGCCGACGGGCGGGTGAGCCTGTACCCGGTGCCGCGGGACGGAGCGCCGCAGGCCCGTGGGGCGGGACGGGCCGCCGCGCTGCCGGTCGGCGTACCCGCTGCCCCCGTCCTGCCTGCCCCGCTCGAACTCCAGCGCGCGTTACGGCGGTTGCAGCGCTACCGGAGCCCGGCGCCGCCCCTGCGTCTGCGGCTCGACGAGACGGCGACGGCGGAACGCAGCGCACGGGCGGGCGGCCTGATCCTGCCCGTCCACCGGCCCGTCACCCGGGGCGACGCCCGGCTGCAACTGGTCCTGGACGCCTCGTCCTCGATGCGCGTGTGGGACCGGCTGTTCATCGAACTCCAGCAGGTTTTCGGCCAGTTGGGTGCCTTCTCCGACATCCAGGTCAGTCATCTGCACCAGGGTCCCGACGGTGAGCCGGCCGTCAGCCGCAGCCCCGACGCCTACGCGGCGCCGCTGCACTCCGCGGACCGGCTGAGCGACCCCACCGGCCGCCGGATCGTCCTGTTCGTCAGCGACTGCGCGGGCCCCCTGTGGCACAGCGGCCACGCCCACCGGCTGCTGCACCAGCTCTCCCGGCAGGGCCCGGTCGCCGTGCTCCAGCCGCTGCCGCAACGTCTGTGGAACCGCACCGGGCTCCCCGTGCTGTTCTGCCGGTTGACCCGCGGCGAGACACTGGGCGGAGCCGCCGCACTGCGCGTCCGCACCCCGGCGGGCGTCCCGGCGGAGGCTCGTCGCGGAGCGGTGCCGGTGCCGGTGCTGCCACCCGAGCCGGTCGCCCTCGGCGCCTGGGCCCGGCTGTTGTCGGGGGCCGGCGCCGGACCCGTTCCGGGGGCCGTGGGCTGGGTGCGCGCGGACCAGCCGCCCGCGCCGACGGCACGCCCGGACCGGCGGCGCACGCCGTTCGAACGGGTCAGCAGGTTCAGCTCCAGCGCCTCCCCGGCCGCCGGACGGCTCGCCGTCTATCTGGCCGCCGCGCCTCTGTGCCTGCCGGTGATGCAGCTCGTCCAGCGCACGATGCTGCCCGACTCGGGTCCGGCCGAACTCGCCGAGGTGCTGGTCGGCGGCCTGGTCACACGCGCGTCGGAGGAGTACTCCGACGGCGGCGTCCAGTGGTACCGCATCGAGCCGGACGTCCGTGAGGCCCTGCTGTCCCGGCTGGGCCGCGACGAGGCCATGCTGGTGCTCAAGCACTGCTCGGAGTACATCGAGCAGCGCTTCGGCAAGGGCGGCCCCAACTTCCCGGCCCTCGCCCTCGCCCAGCTCGGCGACGGCGGCACGGGCCGGCCGTACGCGCCCACGACCCAGCGCACGGGCCGCGAGGACCACGGCGATCACGGCGATCACGGCGATCACGGCGATCACGGCGATCACGGCGATCACGGCGATCACGGCGATCACGGGGACCACAGCGACAACGGGGACAACCGGGACAATGGCGGCAACGGTGAGGAGGCCCCCGTGCCGCAGCCCTTCGCGGAGGTCGCGGCCCGCGTGCTACGGCGGTTCATGCCGCTGCCCGAGCAGTTCGAGAGCCACGACGGCCGGACCGGCCAGGGGCACACGGGGGACCGGCCGCCGCACCAGGCGGTCCGCAGGGCCCGCGCGCTGATCGAACGCTTCGACAGCGAGGGCATGATCCAGGACGTCATCGACGCGGTGCAGTTGCTGCGCGGCGCCACCGAGCGCGAGCGGGCGGGCGCCGACCCCGAGCTGTGGGCCGAGTACGCGGCCTGCACCCTGCGCCTGTGGGAGGTGCAGGGCGGCGACGACCTGCTCCAGGAGGCCGAGGCGGCCGCGGAACGGGCGACCGCGCATCCACGCAGGCTGCACGAACGTGCCGTGCTGGCCCGGGTGCTGCACGCGGCCGCGACCGACCGCAGGCGGCGCGGTGACCGCACCGGCGCCCTGGACCTGCTGCGCCGAGCCGACCGGGAGTACGCCGTCGCCTGCGCGGCGCCCGGGCTCGACGAGAACCAGGCGCTGAAACTCACCCTGGAACGGGTGCGTGCCCTGGACGCGCAGTGGCGGCTCGGCGGGGACAGCGCGCTGCTCCAGGGCGCCGTCGGCATGCTGGAGGCCTTCGCCGACGTCTGGCCGGACCGGCGCCTGCGCCCGCCGGAACTCCCCCTGGAACACGGCCGGATCCTGCTGCGCCTCTCCGGCGCCACCACCGACCCCGTCCAGGCCCGCCTCTACGCCGAGCAGGGCGCGCAGTCGCTGCGCAACGCCCTGGACACCGGCGCGGAGCCGTACACCGCCGAGTCGGCACGCGCGCGTGTGCGCATCCTGCTCGACCTGGTCGACGCGCTGCTCCAGGCGGGCGGCCCGCTGGACGACGCCCAGGCCCGGGTCGACGAGGCCCTCGCCCTGGTGCGCGAACAGGGCCGGCGGGCGGCCTTGCTGGCCCGGGCCGGCCGGATCGCCGTGGCCCGTTACGCCGAGTCCGGCGAACCGGCGGAACTGGAAACCGCCGCGGAGCGCTTCGAGCAGGCCGCCCAGCGCATGTCCCGCGACGCGCCCGCGCACGCCGACATCCTCGCCGAGTGGGGCGAGGCCCTGCTGCGGCTGGCCGGGCTCCACTCCGGGGCGCGGGCCCAGGACGCGCTGTCCCGGGCGATCCGGGTCCTGCGGGACTGCCGGATGGAGACCCCGGCGGGCAGCCGTCAGGTCGCCCACCGGCTGCTGCTGCTCGGCCGCGCGCTGATGCTGCGCTACCGGGCCCGCGGGGACCGGGTCGACCTGCGCGAGGCCGAGCACCTCTTCGGCCTCGCGGCGGCCGACGCGGGGGATCCGCTGCTGGCCGCGCGCTGCCGCCTGGATCTCGGCCAGGTCCAGTTCGAGGCGTACCGCAGCCTGCGCCGCCCGGCCCGCCTCGACCTCGCCGTCGACGCCTTCCGGGACGCGGCGGAGGCCGCCCGGGAGGCGGAGGGGGTGGCCGAAACCGGCCGTCGGCGCCATGAGGCCGTCGAGTTGTGCGCGCAGGCGCATCACTGGCGGGGTATGTCCTATGAGGCGGCCGCCCGGCCGCGTGCCGCCCGCGAGGCCTACCGCCTGGCCCGCGCGGAGTGGTCGAGGCTGCCGGACGACCACCTTGGCACGGGCGAGCCGACGGCGGAGCAGACCGCGCGGCGGCTGGCCGAACTGGACCGTGCGAAGTGAGCGTCGCCGAGTCGGGAGGGGTGGGCATGGACACACAGGACGGGTACGCGGGGGTGAGTGTGGCGCCCGAGGCCACCGGTGCGGGGGATCCGCTGCCGGATCTGCTGTCGCTCGGTCTCACGGAGCTGGGGACGATCAGCCATCCCGTGTTGCGGGAGCTGGTGGAGGAACTGCGGGAGCGCGCGGGGCAGACCAGCGAGCCGCTGTGGGGGTTCGCCTCGGCACTCTGAGGACGCCGCTGCTCCGGAGGGCACGACTGTTACGAGGGCACCACCGCTCCGGGACGCCACCGTTCCGTGGGCACCGCTGGTCCTAGACGCCACCGTTCCGTGGGCACCGCTGGTCCTAGACGCCACCGTTCCGAGGGCACCCCTGGTCCTAGACGCCACTGCTCCGAGGGCACCACCGCTCCGAGGACGCCACTGCCGCCTCCCCCGCACCCAGCCCCGCGTCCCCGATCGTTCGGCGTCGATTGCGGCTTCTTCTGTGCAGGACTCGGACAAGTTCGGGCGGGTGGGGTTTGTGACCCGTGCACGCCCGGGAATGCGCCCCCGTGCGGCTCGTGGGCCCAGGCATGGGGGTGCTGAAGTGTCTCGACAGGCCTTCCGCCAGTTCATCGTGAAGACGCACGGCCGCTGCAACCTCGCCTGCACCTACTGCTACCTCTACGAGGGCCCCGACTCCACCTGGCGTTCGCGCCCCGCGGCGGCCCCCGACGAGGTCCTCGACCGCACCGCCAGCCGGATCGCGGAGCATGCCGGCGCCCATGCCCTCACTGACGTCTCCCTCGTCCTGCACGGCGGCGAACCCCTGCTGGCCGGCGCCGACAAGCTGGCCCGCTTCACCGCCCTGGTCCGCGACCGTACGCCGGCCGGCTGCACGGTCCACGCCACCGTCCAGACCAACGCCACCCTCCTCACCGCGCGGCGGATCGCGGTCCTGGCCGAGGCCGGCATCCGGATCGGCGTCAGCCTCGACGGCGGCCTCGCCGCGCACAACGCGCGCCGCGTCGACCACGCGGGCCGCCCCTCCTGGCCCGCCGCCGCGCGCGGGGCCCTGCTGGTCGCCGAGCACGCGCCGCAGGCCTACGCCGGCATCCTCACCGTCGTCGACGTCACGCTGGACCCGGTGGAGACGTACGAGTCCCTCCTCACCCTGCGGCCGCCCGGTCTTGACCTCCTGCTGCCGCACGGCAACTGGTCCGCCCCGCCGGCCCACTGGGTGGGCGGTCGCCACGGGGAGTGGCTGTGCGCCGTCTTCGACCGCTGGTGGCGGGCCGGGCGGCGGGAGACCCGGGTCCGCCTCTTCGAGGAGTGCATAGCGCTGCTGCTGGGGCTGCCCTCGGCCACCGAGGCCCTCGGCCTCGCGCCGTTCGACGCGGTCGTCGTGGAAACCGACGGCTCGATCGAACAGGTCGACTCCCTGAAGTCCGCGTACGACGGCGCCGCGCGGACCGGCCTGGACGTCTTCCGGCACGCCTTCGACGAGGCGCTGCGGCATCCCGCGGTGGCGGCCCGGCAGGCCGGTGCCGGGGCCCTCGCGGACCAGTGCCGGGCCTGCCCTCTGCTGACCGTCTGCGGAGGCGGCCACTACGCCCATCGCTACCGGGCGGGGCACGGCTTCCGCAACCCGTCCGTGTACTGCGCTGACCTGCAGCGCTTCATCCGCCACGTCGCGGGCCGCCTCGCCGCGGACCCGGCCTCCGTCCCGTCCGTCCCGGCCTCCGTCCCGTCCGTCCCGGCCTCCGTCCCGTCCGTCCCGGCCTCCGTCCCGTCCGTCCGGGAAGGAGGCCTGCCGTGATCCGCCCGGGGGTCTCCGACCGGGCCCTCGTGGAACTCGGCCGTACCGAGGGAACCCGCGAGACACTGGCCCTGCTGGTGCGGGACCAGGACACCCGGCGGCTGCTCCTGCTGCGCGCCGTGCTCGACGCGGCCGAGGCGGCGGACCCCGCGCTGTGCTCCCCGGCGCAGAAGGCCCGGCTGCGCGCGGACTGGGCGCTGCTCGCCGAGGCCGACCGCCCGCGGCCGCCCGGCACCGCGCACCGCCGGGCCGCCGTCCCGCCCGACCCCCGGGGAACGCCGCACTCCCCTCCCGGCGCACCCCACCCCGCACCGGGCACGGCCCACCCGCGGTCCCCGACGACGTACCTCCCGCCGGGCACCGCCCACCCGTCGTCGGCCGCACCGCCGTTCCCGCCGGGCACGGTTCACCCGTCTGCGTCGGCGTCATATCCTCCGCCGGATACCTTCCAGCGGTCGTCGGAGGCACCGCGTTTCCCGCCCGATGCCCCTCACCCGTCCTCGGCCGCAGCGCACTTACCTCCGGGGGCCGTCCACCCGTCCTCGGCCGCAGCGCACTTACCTCCGGAGGCCGTCCACCCGTCGTCGGTCGCGTCGCACGGCGGGTCCGGTGCCGTGCTCTCGCCCGCCCGCGCCCGTCTCTTCCACCCGTTGACCGGGCCCTGGGCCCTGAGCTGTCTGCACGGACTCGACGACCGGGGCGGCCCGCCGGACGAGCACCGGACCCGTCGGCTCCGGCAGGACCTCGCGCACTTCAGCGCCATCGCCGCCGTCGCGGCGGCCCGCGCCGGTATCGCGTTCACCGTCCGGCTGACCGCCCACGCCGGCGTGCTCACCCTGCCCTCCCTCGGCTCGCTGCGCACGGCCGCCTCGGGAGACGTCCCCGTCGACGTCAGCCACCGGGAAGGCCGCCTGACGGTGCGACAGCCCGACGCGCCCGACGTCGTCGTACATCTGGAGAGCGCGATCGGGGCCTGGTCCGGCGCCCTGGCCTGGACCCCCGTGCACGCCCTGCCCGGTCTGACCTCGTCCACCGGACCCATGTCCCTGGACGACGTGGATCCCTACCGGGCCGCGCCCGGTCCCCGGCACCGGACGCTCGGCGGACCCGCCACCCTCGACGACGGGGACTGCAAACGCTGGCTCCAGGCCTGGGCGGGCACCGAGGCCGCGCTGCGTACCGGCGGCGCGCACCGGGTGAGCGAGGCGGTGGCGCTGCTGCGCTGTCTGGTCCCGCTGGAGCGGCCGCCCGGCGCGGAGGGGCGGGACAGTTGCAGCGCGACCCGGCACGAGGCGTTCGGCGCCCTGCTCTCCAGCACCCCGCAGGACGCCCTCGCCCTGGCCGAGACCCTCGTCCACGAACTGCATCACGCCAAACTGGCGGCTCTCGGCGACCTGGTGAGGCTCCATCACGCCGACGCGCGACCGCGCTATTTCGCCCCCTGGAAGACGGACCCCCGGCCGTACGACGGTCTCCTCCAGGGGGTCTACTCGCACCTGGCCCTCGCGGACTACTACCAGCGCCGCGCGCTGCGCACCGCACCGCCCGACAGCGAGTACGCGTGGTCCCGGCACGCCCGCTACCGCGCCCAGGTCGGAGCGGCCCTGCCGGCCCTCGTCGGCTCGCCCGACCTGACCGTCCGGGGACGCCGGTTCGTCGACGAGATGGCCGCCACCTACGAACGCATGGCCGACCGTCCGGCGCCCCGGAACCACACCGCCCGGGCACAGGCGTACGTGAGGGCCGCCCGCGATCTGTGGACCCAACGTCACGCTCCCGCCTTGCCACGCCCGAAAGAATGAGGATGGCCTGCAACCGGCACCCCGGTGCGCGAAGATCAGCGAATCGAGGCGCGCGTCGATGAAGTCGGCGGGCTTACGCACGACGCGTCGAGGTCCTAGGATTTTGGTACTACGCGCTGGAGGCCGCTGCATGTCTGGAGCTCGTACGCCGGTGGGGGCGACCGGGAGAGGGGCCGCGAGGCAGACGGTCACGATCCATTTCGCGGGTTTCAACCGGGCCTGGGCGGCCTGGGTCGGAGACCGGCTCGAACGACGCGGCCTGCGGGTGGTGTACCTGCGCTGGGACTCCCCGGCGGACGTTCCCCTGGTCGACCTGCTGCGCGACCTGGAACTCGCCGAGGGCCGCATCCTCATCGTCGTCAGCGAGTGGTACTTCCAACTCGGCCCGCGCACGCAGGAGGAGTGGAACTCGGCGCTGCGCGAGGTCGTCGCCCCCGACGCGTCCCGGTTCGCCGCCGTCTCCGTCACCTCGGCGCCCGTGCCCTCGGCGACCGCGGTCCTCGCCCCGGTCAACCTGACCAACATGGGCGCCGAGGAGGCCGAGCGCCGGCTGCTCGACCGGCTGGACCTGCCGACCGACCCGCTGCCCGAGCCCGTCGACACCGCGCGCCGCGGGCCCCGGTTCCCGGCGGCGATGCCCGAGGTCTGGGGCCGGGTGCCCCGCCGCAACACCCGCTTCACCGGCCGCGAGTCGCTGCTCAACGAGGCCTATCACGTGCTGCGCAACGCGGAGCCCGGCGCGGGCGTGGTCACCTTCCACGGCATGTCCGGGGTGGGCAAGACCCAGCTGTCCGCCGAGTACGTCTACCGCTTCGGCTCCGAGTACGACGTCGTCTGGTGGGTCAACGCCGAGAAACGCGTGACCTACCGCCGGCTGCTGGCCGAACTCGCCCCGAAACTGGGACTCCAGACCGGTCAGGAGTACGGCGAACGGCTGCGCGCCGTCCGCGACTCGCTGCGCCGCGGCGAACCCTACGGCCGCTGGCTGCTGATCCTCGACGGCGCGGACGAACCCGACCAGATCTGGGACCTGGTGCCCACCGGCCCCGGCCACGTCATCATCACCTCCCGCAACCCGGAATGGACCGAGCACAACAGCAAGCTGCTGGAGGTGCCCGTCTACGCCCGCGACGAGTCGGTGGCGTTCATCCGGCGCCGCGCCCCGCGGCTGACGGAGGTGGAGGCCGACCAGCTCGCGGAGGCGCTGGAGGACCTGCCGCTGCTGCTGGACCAGACGGCGGGCTGGCTGAACGACTCCGACCTCTCGGTGCGCCAGTACATCGCCCTGCTCGACGGCGGCATCGACAGTGACGTGGTGAAGGTGTCGGCGGACTTCCCGCTCGCCTTCCAGACCGCGTGGTCGATACTGCTGAACAAACTCCGTGACACCGTCCCCGAGTCGGTCGACCTGCTGCGGCTGTGCACGTTCTTCGCACCGGGTTTCATCCCCGTCCGGCTGCTGCGCGAGATGTCCAGCGAAGCACTGCCCGAACAGCTCGCCGGACTGCTCAACGATCCGCTGCTGTGGAACAAGGCGATCAACCAGCTGCGCCAGTACTCGGTGGTCCGACTGGAGTCCCACGAAGCGCTCGGCGACGAGGCGGCCGCCTCCGGGGAGTCGCTGTACCTGCACCGCATGGTCCACCAGATCGTGCACAAGGACATGCCGGACGCGGACCGCAAGGAGTTCATCGACGTCGTCCGCCAGGCCCTCGCCGCGGCCGACCCGCGCCGGCCCACCGACCCCGACCTGTGGCCGGGATACGCCCAGATCGTGCCGCATCTGAAGTACGCGGACGTGCTCCAGACCCAGGACCCGGCCGTCCAGCGGCTGGTCTTCAACTGCCTGCGCTACATGTACTTCTCCGGCGAGTACAACGCCGGCATCAAGCTCGGCGAGCGGGCGATGGAGGCCTGGCGCGAGCTGCTCGGCCCCACCCACCCCAGGATCTGGGAGCTGAGCTACCACTACACCAACCTGCTGCGCGCCGTCGGCGACTACGCCGGGACCGAGGCCCTCAGCCGCGCCGCCTCCGAGCACCTGAAGGCGGAGCGCGGGCCCCAGGACCTGGAGCATCTGCGGGCCGCGGCCGGTCTCGCCGCCGACCTGCGCGGCCTCGGCCGCTACGACGAGGCACTGGAACTCTCCCAGTGGGTCCTGGTCGGATACCGCGACCTGCTGGGTGAGCAGGACTCGCGCAGCATCAACTCGCTGAACAACCTGGCTGTCTCGCTGCGGCTGCTCGGGCGCTACCAGGAAGCCCTGGACATCGACCGGCAGACCCTGGAGTCCCGGCGGGTGCTGCTGCGGGCCCGCCATCCGTGGACGCTCGGCTCCGAGATCTACTACGCCATCGACCTGCGGCTGCTCGGCCGCTACGCGGAGGCGGAGTCCATCCAGGCGAAGAACGTGCGGGAGAGCCGGCTCGTGATGGGCCGCGACAACCCCCAGACGCTCAGCGCCGAGCACAACCTCGCGCTGTGCCGGTACCGCCTGGGCGAGCGGGACCGGGGCCGCGACCGCGGCGCCGACTGGGAGGAGCCCGGGGAACTGCTCACCAGCGTGCTGGAGCGCGGCGAGCGGGTGCTGGGCGAGACGCACCCGCTGACCCTGATCTTCGCCACCGCCCAGAGCTGCTACGCCCGCGAGCACGGCGACATCGACCGGGCCCGCGAGCTCAGCGAGGCCGTCGCCGCGCGTTACGAGGTGATGCTCGGCGACGGGCACCCCTTCGTCTCGGGCGCCCGCGCCAACCAGGCACTGATCCTGCGCAACGTCGGGGAGCGGGAGGCCGGCCACGTCCTTCTGGAGCAGGCGCTCGCGGCGATGACCGAGGCGATGGGCGAGAACCATCCCTGGACGCTGGGCTGCGCCCTCAACGCGTCGGCCCTGCGCAACATCGTCGGTGACACCGAGAGCGCCGCCGACCTCAGCCGGGACACGGTGACCCGGGCCGTCGAGTCGCTCGGCCGGACCCACCCGCTGACGCTGTCCGCGCGGATCGCGCACGCTGCGGACCTGCGCGGGCTGCGGGACCGGCGGCAGGCGGAGAAGGTCGAGCAGGAGGCCCTCTCGGACCTCGACTCGACGCTCGGCAGCAAGCACCCGCACACCGTCTCGGCCCGCTCCCGCAACCGCCCCTACTGGGACTTCGAACCCCAGGTCATCTGACCGCTCACCGAGGCGGGCTGCCGACGCCCGCCCCGGACCGCCCCGCCCGCCCCGGACCGCCCCGCCCCGGACCGCCCGGCCCCGGACCGCACCGCCCCGGACCGCACCCGCTCTCTGAGACGCATATCACGCTGCCGACGAGCAGGGGGGTGTCGGTCTCGGTGGTGGGC
>NZ_JBHWUU010000081.1:0-46216 GCF_042737375.1 Streptomyces sp. NPDC060000 | reverse complement strand
CCCCGGCACACACGCCGGGGCCTCCTCGCGCGTCAGGGGGTTCGAGTCGTCCCCAGGGGGCGCTCACGCCAGCTTCAGCGCCCCGGCCATCGTCGAGAGCTGTGCGAAAGTGCCCGTGCCCGCCACCACGGTGGTGGAGCCCGCCGCGCCCTGGAGAACGAGCGCGTCGTAGCGGCCGCCGGTGTAGCGGGTCCAGGTGCGGCCTGCGATCTGCTCGGTGACCTTGGTCGCGGTCGAGCCCTGGCTGGCTTCCTCGACGAACTTCGAGCGCTGCTGAGTGGACTGCTCGATGGTCACGTACTCCCCGTCGGGAGCGTGGAAACCGAGGTGCCAGGCGTCGAAGTCGTCACCCTGGAAGCGCACCGAGGTCGCCTTCCAGGTGCCCGGCAGACCCTCGGGCGCGGCCACCGGGTACGACGCCGCGCGACGCGCCGTGAGGAGCTCCACGCGGTAGTCGACCTGCTGGACGTCGCGGGGGCGATCGTCGTGCGGGACGAAGAGGTATATGACCCAGGCGGCGAGCATGATCACCCCGAGCGAGAGGATCATGTCGCGGGCCGTCTTCTGCTTGCCGTTCGAACCTGCCACGCCCCCTATCGTCGCAGGTGCCCGGTGCGCTCATCCGTGGGGTCCCCTGCTCATTTTGTCGGACTGACGATAGAGTCGGGTTCGAACCCTCATCCGGCCGTCGTCGTATCAGTCAGAAAGGTGCGCTCCGATGACCGAGCATCATCACTTGCCGTCCGAACTCGATGTGCCCTCCGAGGCCCCCGACCGCAACCTCGCCCTGGAACTCGTCCGGGTGACCGAAGCCGCCGCCATGGCCGCGGGCCGCTGGGTGGGCCGCGGCGACAAGAACGGCGCCGACGGTGCCGCGGTGCGCGCCATGCGGACCCTCGTCTCCACCGTGTCGATGAACGGCGTGGTCGTCATCGGCGAGGGCGAGAAGGACGAGGCCCCGATGCTCTTCAACGGGGAGCGCGTGGGTGACGGGACCGGGCCCGAGGTCGACATCGCGGTCGACCCGATCGACGGCACCACGCTGACGGCCAAGGGCATGCCGAACGCGATCGCCGTCCTCGCGGCCACCGAGCGGGGCGCGATGTTCGACCCGTCCGCCGTGTTCTACATGGACAAGCTGGTCACCGGACCCGAGGCCGCCGACTTCGTCGACATCGACGCGCCCGTGGCCGTGAACATCCGGCGGGTCGCCAAGGCCAAGCGGGCCAAGCCCGAGGACGTCACCGTCGTCATCCTGGACCGCCCGCGGCACGAGGGCATCATCGAGGAGATCCGGGAGACCGGGGCGCGCATCAAGCTGATCTCCGACGGCGACGTGGCCGGCTCGATCCTGGCCCTGCGC
Organism: Streptomyces sp. NPDC060000; assembly: GCF_042737375.1. Classification (NCBI taxonomy): domain Bacteria; kingdom Bacillati; phylum Actinomycetota; class Actinomycetes; order Kitasatosporales; family Streptomycetaceae; genus Streptomyces; species Streptomyces sp. NPDC060000. Next base: position 44,853 of record NZ_JBHWUU010000081.1, on the reverse strand, counting down.
GAGGGCACCGGCGTCGACCTGCTGCTCGGTATCGGCGGCACCCCCGAGGGCATCATCTCGGCCTGCGCCGTGAAGTGCCTGGGCGGTGTCATCCAGGGCAAGTTGTGGCCCAAGGACGCCGAGGAGCGACAGCGTGCACTCGACGCCGGGCACGACCTCGACCGCGTCCTGACCACCGAGGACCTGGTGACCGGCGAGAACGTGTTCTTCGTCGCCACCGGCATCACCGACGGTGAACTGCTGCGGGGGGTCAGGTACCGGTCGGAGACCGCGACCACGGACTCGATCGTGATGCGGTCGAAGTCGGGGACGGTCCGGCGGATCGACTCCGAGCACCGCCTGAGCAAGCTGCGGGCCTACAGCGCCGTGGACTTCGACCGGGCCAAGTAACCGCCCGCGGGGCGGGGTGGTCGGGACCGCGGGCGACCGCGGGCGACCGCGGACAGCCGCGGGTCCGTTGCGGACGGTCACGCGGTTCCCCACGCCCCTACCCCCTACGGACAAAGAGCAGGGCGCCCCCGGTGCGGAGGGGGCGCCCCTCGCTTCTCCCGGGGCCGCTAGCCCGCCTGCGCTATGCGGCCCGCCGTCTGGGCCGCCTTCTTCAGTTCCACGTCGCGGCGGCGGCGGCGGGCGAGGGCCACCCGGCGTTCGGCGGCGGTGAGGCCGCCCCAGACGCCGTAGGGCTCGGGTTGCAGGAGCGCGTGTTCGCGGCACTCCACCATGACGGGACAGCGGGCGCAGACCCGCTTCGCGGCTTCCTCCCGGGACAGCCGGGCGGCCGTGGGCTCCTTGGAGGGGGCGAAGAACAGGCCTGCCTCGTCGCGCCGGCACACCGCCTCGGTATGCCAGGGGGCGTCTTGGTCCCTGTCGCGCGCTGGCACCCGCTGGGCCGGAACAGCGGCGACCTGCAGGGACGAATGCGGCGGTTGCAGCACGGGTCTACTCCTGACGACGGCTTCGCGAGCGAGAGACGATGCAGCAGGCCTACCCGCTGTGCGCGTGCCTATGCACTGAGTTCCCGACCGCCGCGACCACGGTGAACTCCGGCTCCCTCGCGACGACTTCGCCACGGCTGCGCGGCGGACTTCACGACCGTCAACGATCCAGGTGTTTGCGCAAGCTCCTGTCGACCTTGTCCTGAACCCGATCGAGAATGTCCGCGACGAGCTTGCCCCGCTTCGGCCGGCCCTCGATGTTGCCCAGCACCGCCCAGCCGTCGACGTAGACGACCGGGGCGTCGGACTGGGGGGAATCGAGCGCGTCCACCTCGAAGTTGCCGAGCACCGCGCCACCGGTGCCGCGCAGCGAGACGTTCTCCGGGACGCGGACCTCGACGTTGCCGAAGACCGAGATCGCCTTGATCACGACCTGCTGGTACTCGAACAGCGCCTCGGTGAGGTCGATCTCGACGGTGCCGAACACCGCGTACGCGTGGATACGGCGGCCCGCGCGCCAACGGCCTCTGCGGACGGCGCTGCTGAAGACCGCGACCACGTTGTCGTCGGGGTCGGCGGGGATCGCGCCGGCGGTGGGCCGGCTGGGGGCGGAGGCCGGGGCGGCGCGGCGCTCGTGCGCGGCGGGCAGGTCCCGGACGAACACCTCCAGCTCGCCGACCGTCTTGGCGGCCAGTACGCCCTCGACGCGCTCGGCATGCTCGTCGGCGGTCAGCCGGCCCTCTGCGAGGGCCTCGCGGAGCATGTCGGCGATACGGTCACGGTCGGCGTCCGAGGCGCGCAGCCCGGAGGGCGGTGTGGGTGCGGCAGTCTGCTTCTGAAGGTCCACGGGAACAGCGTACCCAAACACGATAGATCGCGATAGTCCCCACTGCGGAACGGGTGCACGCCAAGTGAGCCTTACCTCACAGGCTCGCCGTCAGCGGCAGGTTCTACGCTGGTGAGCGCCCGCCGATGGAGGCGGGCCGATGTCCGTCGAGTGAGGAATGGGCGAGATGCCTGAGTTCGCATACACCGATCTGCTTCCCATGGGAGAGGACACCACCCCCTACCGGCTGGTGACCGCCGAGGGTGTCTCCACCTTCGAGGCCGACGGGCGGACGTTCCTCAAGGTGGAACCGGAGGCGCTGCGCAAGCTCGCCGCGGAGGCCATCCACGACATCCAGCACTACCTGCGCCCGGCCCACCTCGCCCAGCTGCGCCGCATCATCGACGATCCTGAGGCCTCCGGCAACGACAAGTTCGTCGCGCTGGACCTGCTGAAGAACGCGAACATCGCGGCCGCCGGCGTGCTCCCCATGTGCCAGGACACCGGCACGGCGATCGTCATGGGCAAGCGCGGGCAGAACGTGCTCACCGAGGGCGGCGACGAGGCGGCCCTGAGCCGCGGCATCTACGACGCGTACCTGAACCTCAACCTGCGCTACTCCCAGATGGCCCCGCTGACCATGTGGGACGAGAAGAACACCGGCTCCAACCTCCCGGCCCAGATCGAGCTGTACGCGGCCGACGGCGGCGCGTACAAGTTCCTGTTCATGGCCAAGGGCGGCGGCTCCGCCAACAAGAGCTTCCTCTACCAGGAGACGAAGGCCGTCCTGAACGAGGCCTCCATGATGAAGTTCCTGGAGGAGAAGATCCGCTCGCTCGGCACGGCCGCCTGCCCGCCGTACCACCTGGCGATCGTCGTCGGCGGCACGTCGGCCGAGTACGCGCTGAAGACCGCCAAGTACGCCTCCGCGCACTACCTGGACGAGATCCCGGCCGAGGGCTCCGAGCTGGGCCACGGCTTCCGGGACAAGGAGCTCGAGGAGAAGGTCTTCGAGCTGACGCAGAGGATCGGGATCGGGGCGCAGTTCGGCGGCAAGTACTTCTGCCACGACGTACGGGTCGTCCGCCTCCCCCGGCACGGCGCCTCGTGCCCCGTCGCCATCGCCGTCTCCTGCTCCGCCGACCGCCAGGCCGTCGCGAAGATCACCGCCGAGGGCGTCTTCCTGGAGCAGCTCGAGACCGACCCGGCGCGCTTCCTGCCGGAGACCACGGACGAGCACCTCGACGAGGCCTCCGACGTCGTCCGGATCGACCTGAACCAGCCGATGGACGAGATCCTCGCCGAGCTGACGAAGTACCCGGTCAAGACCCGCCTCTCACTGACCGGCCCGCTGGTCGTGGCCCGCGACATCGCGCACGCCAAGATCAAGGAACGTCTCGACGCGGGCGAGGACATGCCGCAGTACCTGAAGGACCACCCGGTGTACTACGCGGGTCCGGCCAAGACGCCCGAGGGCTACGCGTCCGGCTCCTTCGGCCCGACGACGGCCGGCCGCATGGACTCCTACGTCGAGCAGTTCCAGGCGGCCGGCGGCTCCAGGGTCATGCTCGCCAAGGGCAACCGCAGCAAGCAGGTCACGGACGCGTGCGGCACGCACGGCGGCTTCTACCTCGGCTCCATCGGCGGCCCGGCCGCGCGGCTGGCCCAGGACTGCATCAAGAAGGTCGAGGTCGTCGAGTACGAGGAGCTCGGCATGGAGGCCGTCTGGAAGATCGAGGTCGAGGACTTCCCGGCGTTCGTCGTCGTCGACGACAAGGGCAACGACTTCTTCCAGGACCCGGCCCCGGCCCCGACATTCACGTCGATTCCGGTGCGGGGGCCGGGTCTGGTGTGACGCGTGTGATCCTGTGACGGACGCCCGCCCCTGATTGACGCAGGGGCGGGCGTCGTTGTCAGGTCAGGGGCGGGTCAGCCGGCGCAGATGGTGAAGTTGACGGTGTCGCCCGGCTTGATGGTCTTCGGGGCGTGCGGGGTCACCTCGAGCACCGAGGTCGGCTTGCAGCCCTTGACGGCCTTCTTGGTGACGGTGCCGAGCTTCGTCTGCGTCTTTTCGAGCAGCGGCTTGGCCATGTCCAGGCTGAGGCCCGCGAGGGGGAGCCGCGTGGTCGTACCGTCCTCGAAGAGGTAGAGCAGGGTGGTGGCGTCGTCGCTCGTGGTGGCGGTGCTGGTCGCCGACTTCCCCCCGCCCGCCACCGAGGTGGCCAGGGCCGTGCCCCCGCCGCCCAGGATGAGCGCGGCGGCGACGGCGGCGATGCCGACGGAGCGCCTGCGCCGGGTGCGGCGCACGATCTGCGGGGCGTCGAAGGCGGGGGTCTCGGCGGAGTCCGCGAAACGGTTCATGGCGTTCATCAGTTCCTCTTCGAAAGGTGTGCGGCCGAAAGGCCGTGCATCGCCGTACGAGGTCATCGGATTCCTTCCGGGTGCCGCAGCGGTGAAGGGCCGGAGAGTGCGGGGAACTGACTCCTGAGCTTCTCGATGCCCCGGGCCAGCTGAGAGCGGACCGTGCTCGGCGTGATGCCGAGGTCGGCCGCGATCTCGGCGTCCGAGAGATCGTCGAAGTATCGCAGGACCACCACCGTCCGCATCCGCATGGGCAGTTGCTGCAACGCGCGCACCAACTGGTCCCTGCTGTCCACCTGTCCGTACTCGTCGCCCGGGGCGGCCGTGTCGCCGCCTTCCGGGTGGGCAGTGGTGGTCAGGCGGCGGAATCGACGCAGGCGGTCGTTGGCCAGGTTCACCATGATCCGCCGGACGTAGGCGTCCGGAGCGTCCTTGGCCGCGATGACGCGCCACTTGCGGCAGGCCTTCTCCAGGGTCTCCTGGACCAGGTCCTCCGCCGCCTCACGGTTTCCCGTGAGGACGAGGGCGCCCCGGAACAACGCGGTCGACCGGGCGGCCACGAATTCCTGGAAGTCCGTCTCCACACGCTCCTCCCTTCCTGTCACCCCTCCACGACGTGAGCGCGCCCCCGTCTGCTGCACGACCCCGAGGAGACCTGGGTCACATGCCGGACGCCATCCGGACGGCTCAGCGCCCGGAACATCCCGGCCTCCCCGATCGCTGTACCGGACATGAGCGAATACCGGATCGAGCACGACTCCATGGGCGAGGTACGCGTACCGGCGGATGCCAAGTGGCGGGCCCAGACACAGCGGGCCGTCGAGAACTTCCCCGTCTCGGGGCAGCGCATCGAGCGGGCGCACATCGAGGCGCTGGCGCGGATCAAGGGGGCCGCGGCGAAGGTGAACGCGCGGCTCGGGGTCGTCGACAAGGACATCGCCGACGCCATCCAGGAAGCGGCCGCCGAGGTCGCCGAGGGCCGGTGGGACGAGCACTTCCCGGTCGACGTGTTCCAGACGGGTTCCGGGACCTCGTCCAACATGAACACCAACGAGGTCGTCGCCACCCTCGCGTCCGAGCGCCTGGGCCGGGCCGTGCATCCCAACGACCACGTGAACGCGTCGCAGTCCTCCAACGACGTCTTCCCCTCCTCCCTCCACATCGCGGCCACCGCCGCCGTCACGCGCGACCTGATCCCCGCCCTGGAGCACCTGGCGGCGTCCCTGGAGCGCAAGTCCGCGGAGTTCGCCGACGTGGTGAAGGCCGGGCGAACGCATCTGATGGACGCCACGCCCGTGACGCTCGGCCAGGAGTTCGGCGGGTACGCCGCTCAGGTGCGGTACGGCGTGGAGCGGCTGAACGCCTCGCTCCCCCGGCTCGCCGAGCTGCCGCTGGGCGGTACGGCGGTCGGTACCGGCATCAACACGCCCCCCGGCTTCTCCGCCGCCGTCATCGACGAGGTCGCCCGCGCCACCGGGCTGCCGCTGACGGAGGCGCGCGACCACTTCGAGGCGCAGGGCGCGCGGGACGGCGTCGTCGAGACCAGCGGGCAGCTGCGGACCATCGCCGTGGGTCTCACGAAGATCGCCAACGATCTGCGGTGGATGGCCTCGGGGCCCCGCACGGGCCTCGCCGAGATCAGCCTCCCCGACCTCCAGCCCGGCTCCTCGATCATGCCGGGCAAGGTCAACCCGGTGATCCCGGAGGCCGTGCTGATGGTCGCCGCGCAGGTCGTCGGGAACGACGCGACCGTGGCCACGGCGGGCGCGGCGGGCAACTTCGAGCTGAACGTCATGCTGCCGGTGATCGCCAAGAACGTGCTGGAGTCGATCCGGCTGCTGGCCAACGTGTCGCGGCTGCTCGCCGACCGGACCGTCGACGGGATCGTCGCGCACCGCGAGCGCGCCCGTGAGTACGCCGAGTCCTCGCCGTCCGTCGTCACCCCGCTGAACAAGTACATCGGGTACGAGGAGGCCGCGAAGGTCGCCAAGAAGGCTCTGGCGGAGCGGAGCACCATCCGCCGGGTGGTGCTGGAGGGCGGGTACGTGGAGCGGGGGGATCTGACGGTCGAACAGCTCGACGAGGCGCTGGATGTCCTGCGGATGACGCACCCGTAAACCCTCGTGTGCTTTTGCGCCCCCGGCGCGAGAACCGTGACGCGCGCCGCAGCGTCGTATGCCCATGGCACCTAATATCTGTGCATGGCAGACGGTGGAGTGGTGAGACGCGTGGGAACGGGTGGTGCGGCGGCCTTCTGGGAGCCCGGAAGCAGGATCCTGTGGCGCTACCGGGAGAACGGCGGAGCGCGCTTTCACATCGCCCGGCCGGTCACCGTCGTGCGGGACGACGAGGAACTGCTCGCCGTGTGGCTGGCCCCGGGCACGGAGTGCGTCAAACCGGTGCTCGCGGACGGCACACCGCTGCACCAGGAGCCGCTGCACACCCGGTACACCAAGCCGCGTACCGTTCAGCGCGGCCACTGGCTCGGCACCGGTGTGCTGAAGGTGGTCCGGCCCGGCGAGCCGTGGTCGGTGTGGCTGTTCTGGGACCCGGGCTGGCAGTTCAAGAACTGGTACGTCAACCTGGAGGAGCCGCTGGTCCGTTGGGACGGCGGAGTGGACTCCGAGGATCATTTCCTGGACATCTGCGTCTACCCGGACCGTAGTTGGGAGCTGCGCGACGAGGACGAGTTCGCGCAGGCCCAGCAGGACGGGCTGATGGACGCGGCGGTCGCCGACCAGGTGCGGGAGGCGGGCCGAAGAGCTGTGGAGGTGATCCGCGCATGGGGGCCGCCGTTCGACGAGGGCTGGCAGCACTGGCGCCCGGATCCGTCCTGGGCCGTACCGTTGCTGCCGGAGGACTGGGACCGTACGCCCGCGCACATGTCCACATGAGACCCTTGATGCGCCCCCGGGCAACAAACGTAGGATCGTCCTCCGCAAGGCACGCTGGCAGTAACTCCCGGAGCAGACGCCGGGTCTGACCGAACGTCACCGAGGGGCGGCAGGACGTGAGCGAGGGGTACGAGGGCACGACCGGCGGGACGTTCGACATCGGCCCCCAGGGCCGCGTGCGGCCCACCGGTGACACAGGAACAACGCCTGACCACGCGGGAATTCCGTTCCGGGGGCACGTATTCCGGGTATCGGGTTTCCTGCGGGACCAACTGCGCGCGCGGCGCGCAGCCCCGGACGGACGGATTCGACACGCGTGACGGAGCAGCCCACCTCCTACGAACGCCCCCAGGGCGTCGACCCCACGGACCCTCGTGGGGCACTGCTGCATACCCAGGCGCCGGCGCCGGGCCCCTCGGCCTTACCGCCCGATGCCTCGGGTACGACGACGCCGCGCGGCAAGGGCGGAAAGGGTGGCATGGGCGGCCAGGGAGTCACGGGAATGGACGCTGCCGGTTCGGAGGCCGGTCCCGGCACCGAGCACTCCCAGCCGTCGGCGTCCGACGAGGCGATGGGGACACCCCCCGCGCGGGCGAAGCCGAACGTCGGGGATCACCGGCCGCGTCCCGCGGCCGAGTCCATCCCGGCCCAGCCGGGCACCGACGCGCGCCCGGAACGGGGTCCCGATGGGCTGGACCGGCGCGCCGGAGGGGCGGTGACGCCCGGCCGGCCCACGCCGATGCGACGGGACGGCGACCGGCTGCGCTTCGTGGGCGCGGCGACCCGGCGGATCGCGCGCGGCCTGGACCTCGACGAGATCGTGATGGGGCTGTGCCGGGCCACCGTGCCGACCTTCTCCGACGCGATCCTCGTCTATCTGCGCGATCCCCTGCCGGTGGGCGATGAGCGGCCCGCGGCGGACCGCATCATGCTGCGGCTGCGGCGCACCGACCGCATCCCGGAGGAGCGGGACACCGAGACCGGCTTCGCGGCTCTGGCCCTGCCGCCCCCGGAACCGGCGGAACTGACCGCCGAGCTGTCGGCCTCGGTCGGGGACATGTGCGAGGTGCGGCCCGGCGGGGCGCTCGCGGAGGTGCTGCGCGGGGTGCGTCCGGTGTTCGCCGACCATCCGGCCGCACGCGCCGCGCTGCCCGAACTGCTGGGCGGGGACAGCACGTTGGCCGTCCCTGGCGGTCAGCGGGCCATCCTGGCCCCGTTGCGCGGCCGACGCCGGGTGATCGGCGCCGCGGTGTTCCTGCGCCGCCCGGAGCGCATCCCGTTCGAGAACGACGACCTGCTGGTGGCGGCCCAGCTCGCCACCCACAGCGCCCTGGGCATCGACAAGGCGGTGCTGTACGACCGTGAGGCGTACATCGCCGACGAGCTGCAGCGCACGATGCTTCCTGAGACCCTGCCGCGGCCCACGGGCGTGCGGCTCGCTTCCCGGTACCTGCCCGCGGCCGAGACCGCGCGGGTCGGCGGCGACTGGTACGACGCCATCCCGCTGCCGGGCAGCCGGGTGGCGCTGGTGGTGGGTGACGTCATGGGGCACTCCATGACCTCGGCGGCCATCATGGGGCAGCTGCGGACGACGGCCCAGACCCTCGCCGGTCTCGACCTGCCCCCGCAGGAGGTCCTGCACCATCTCGACGAGCAGGCCCAGCGGCTGGGCACCGACCGCATGGCGACCTGCCTCTACGCCGTCTACGACCCGGTGGCGCACCGCATCACCATCGCCAACGCGGGGCATCCCCCGCCCATCCTGCTGCATCTGGGCGGCCGGGCCGAGGTGCTGCGGGTGCCGCCGGGCGCGCCGATCGGCGTCGGCGGGGTCGACTTCGAGGCGGTGGAGCTCGACGCCCCGGCCGGAGCGACGCTGCTGCTGTACACCGACGGTCTTGTCGAGTCCCGGCTGCGGGACGTGGCGACCGGGATAGAGCAGTTGCGGGAGAAGCTCGCCGCGACGGCCCAGCTGACCGGTCCCGATCATCCGCCGCCGCTCGAAGCGCTCTGCGACGAGGTGCTCGACATGCTCGGTCCCGGCGACCGGGACGACGACATCGCGCTGCTCGCCGCCCGGTTCGACGGGATCGCGCCGAGCGACGTGGCCTACTGGCTCCTGGAGCCGGAGGACGCGGCGCCCGGCCGGGCCCGTCGGCTGGCCAGGCGGGCGCTGTCCCGCTGGGGGATGGAGGACATGACCGACTCCGTCGAGCTGCTGGTCAGCGAGGTCGTCACGAACGCGGTGCGGTACGCCTCACGGCCGGTGAGTCTGCGGTTGCTGCGGACCGACGTGCTGCGCTGCGAGGTCGGCGACGACGTGCCGCAGCTGCCTCGGCTGCGGCAGGCCAGGGCGACCGACGAGGGCGGCCGTGGACTGTATCTCGTCAACCGGCTGGCCCGGCGCTGGGGGGCCACCCGGCTGAGCACCGGCAAGGTGGTCTGGTTCGAGTTGAACCGGAGCTGAGACAAGCGCGGGAAGCGCGAAGAGGGGGCGCCCGAAGATCTCCGGGCGCCCCCTCTTCTGTTCCCCTGCCGGGATTCGCTACTGGCCGCCGAAGAGCGGATCCCCGGGATCCTCTGTTCCGGTCGACGGGTCGTCCGTGCTCGGTTCCGACGACGTCTCACCCGTCGGCGTGCTGGACGGGGACGAGCTCGGCTTCGACGACGTGGACGGAGACGAACTCGCCGACGGAGAGGAGGACGGGGACGAACTCGCCGACGGGGACGAGGACGGGGACGAACTCCTCGACGGGGACGAGGACGGGGACGGTGACGCGGTCTGGACCGCCGCGCCCTGGTCGGTCTCCAGGTCGAACTTGGTGACCTTGGTGGAGACGCCGAAGGTGTACGTCGCCCAGATCTGCGCCGGGAAGCCACCACCGTTGATCCGGCCCGCGTCCGAGGTCAGGCCCGTCGTCGCGCCGGTCAGCGGGACCTGGGGGTGGGGGGCCTTCGCGGACTCGCCGAAGAGGCCGACCGAGGTGACCAGGTCGGGGGTGTAGCCGGTGAACCAGGCCGACTTGTTGTTGTCGGAGGTGCCCGTCTTGCCCGCGACCTTCTGGCCCTTGCGCAGCGGGTTGTCCCGCACGGACTTCTGCGCCGTACCGTCGTCGACCACACCGGTGAGCACCGAGGTGACCGAGTCGGCGGCCTCCCGGCTGATGACCTGCTTGCCGATGGGCGCGGTGGGCTTGAACGACGGGTGGGCGCTGTTCTCCGCCGACTTGATGAGCGCCGGGGTGACCTGCTTGCCGTGGTTGTCGAGGGTGGCGTAGACGCCGGCCATCTGCAGGGGGCTCGCGCCCATCGTGCCGAGGGTCTGCGCGGGCACGGCCTTCAGGTCCGCGGTGTCCATGCCGAGGTTGGCCGCGACCTTCAGCACCTCGGGCATGCCGACGTCGACGCCCATCTGGGCGAAGACGGAGTTGATGGACTTGTTGAGCGCCGTCTGGACGGTGACGGGGCCGTAGTCCTGGTCGTCCTCGTTCTCCGGGGCGAAGCCGATGTCGCTGCCGACGACCGGGCGTTTGCTGGTGCCGTCGTAGATCGTGTTGGCGGTGATCTTGTCGCCGCCCTGCGTCTTGGCGGCCTCGTCGAAGGCCGCGGCGAGGATGACCGGCTTGAAGGTCGAGGCGGGCTGGTAGTCGGTGCGGGTGGCGTTGTTGAGGTAGTGGTCGGTGTAACTCGTACCGCCGTACATCGCCTCGACGGCGCCCGTCTTGGGGTTCACCGACACCGCGCCGGCCTGGACGTCACCGTCGACCGGGCGCTTCTTCTTGTTCAGCTTGCTGGTCAGCTGGTCCTTGACGGCTGCTTCCAGCGCCTTCTGCTTCTTCTTGTCGATGTTGAGCTGGATGTTCCAGCCGCCGCGCCTGACCAGGGCCATGCCCGACTCGTAGTCGTCGGCGACGCCCTGGGCCACCAGTTGCCTGGCCAGTTCGGTGTTGGCCGCGTCGACGAGGTAGCCGACCTGGCCCTCCTTGCCGGGTGCGGCCTTGGGCTCCTTGGGCACCGGGAACGTCATGGCGTCGCGCTTGCTCTTGTCCAGCCAGTCCTGCCCGACCATGTTGTCGAGGACGTAGTTCCAGCGGGCGGTGACCAGCTTCTTGCCGGTGTCGGAGGCTGCGGCCCAGTCGTACTGGCTGGGGGCCTGGAGCAACGCGGCGAGGTAGGCGCCCTGGGGGACGGTGAGCTTGTCGGCGTCGACGCGGTAGTAGGCCTGGGCGGCCGCCTGGATGCCGTAGGCGCCGCGGCCGTAGTAGCTGGTGTTGATGTAACCGGCCAGGATGTAGTCCTTGTCCTTCTCCCGGTCCAGCTTCAGGGAGATGACCAGTTCCTTCAGCTTGCGCGTGACGGTCTGTTCCTGGGTCAGGTAGTAGTTCTTGACGTACTGCTGGGTGATCGTCGAACCGCCCTGCGCGCCCTTGCCCATGAGGGTGTTGAGGATGCCGCGGGTGGTTCCCTTGAAGTCGACGCCGGAGTCGGTGTAGAAGCTCTTGTTCTCGGCGGCGACGAAGGTGTGCTGGACCTCTTTGGGGACCTTCGAGAGTTCGACGTTCTCCCGGTTGACCTCACCGTCGCGGGCGAGGATCGCGCCGTTGCCGTACTCGTAGACGTTGCTCTGGAGGGCGGCGTCGGGGTTGCCCTTGGGGATCGGCGTGCTCATGTACAGCCAGAGGAAGGCGCCGATGACGGCCACGACCAGGCCGAGGAAGGTGCCGAGGATCTTCTTCCAGGTGAAGAGCCGGCGTATGAAGCTCTTGTCCTTCTTGCCGGCCTTGCCCTTGGCGCCCTTGCCGGTGTTCTTCGCGCCCTTGCGGGCGGCCGCGCGCCCCCCGGTGGCGGGCGCGGGCGCAGTCGCGGTCGCGGTCGCGCCGGGTGCCGCGGACTCCGCCCTCGATGTGGCCGACTCCGTCTCCGTCGAACGGCCCCGGGGCGCGGCGCGGCGCCCACCGCGCTGTCGAGCTCGTCTCTCGTCCGCTCGTCCCATGAGTCCGCTCGCTCCGCTTCCTACTCGGCAGTCACACCAGTGCCCGGGGGCAGGGGCAGGTCAGCTCAGAAAGCTAACACCGCTGTCTATGACGAAGGGGTCTCGGTCCGGCCTTCGCGGGGGGTGAGAATCAGCACCCCACACGACGGAACCGCCTGAACGCCTCATCGAATCCGACGTACGAGGGTGGCACAGGGTTGCCATGCCGCGCTAAAGTGATATCACTTAGCTAGAAGGCTGATACTGGAACAGCCGGAACGAGAAACGGGGATCCACCATGTCCGCACCCGACCCCTCGGCCACCGCCGAAGCCACCACCGGCACCACCGCCGCCGACACCGCCGACACACCCGACATGCCCGCCCCGCGGGTGAATGAGTTCCCCGCGCGGAGCGTGGCCGGCGGGCTCGCGCTGCTGCTCGGCCTGGCCGGGCTGCTGGCCGGCGCCGGGATGATCGCCGTCGCCACCGCGGTGTCCGCGGCCGGCCTCAAGGCCGCGCTGATCACCGTCGGCATCCTGGTCGCCCTCGCCGCGTTCCTCGCGATGTGCGGGCTGAACACGGTGTCGCCGGGCGAGGCCCGCGTGGTGCAGCTCTTCGGCCGCTACCGGGGCACCATCCGTGAGGACGGCCTGCGCTGGGTGAACCCCTTCACCTCCCGCGAGAAGATCTCCACCCGGGTGCGCAACCACGAGACGGCCGTACTGAAGGTCAACGACGCCTACGGCAACCCGATCGAACTCGCCGCGGTCGTGGTGTGGAACGTGCGGGACACCGCGCAGGCCAGCTTCGAGGTGGACGACTTCCTGGAGTTCGTCGCCACCCAGACCGAGGCGGCCGTCCGGCACATCGCCATCGAGTACCCCTACGACTCGCACGACGAGGACGGTCTCTCGCTGCGCGGCAACGCCGAGGAGATCACCGAGAAGCTCGCCGTGGAACTGCACGCGCGCGTGGAGGCGGCCGGCGTCCGGATCATCGAGTCCCGCTTCACGCACCTCGCGTACGCTCCCGAGATCGCCTCGGCGATGCTTCAGCGGCAGCAGGCGGGCGCCGTGGTCGCGGCCCGCAGGGAGATCGTGGACGGGGCCGTGGGGATGGTCGAGGCGGCGCTCCAGCGCATCGCCGAGCAGGGCATCGTGGAACTGGACGAGGAGCGGAAGGCGGCGATGGTGTCCAACCTGATGGTGGTGCTGTGCGGGGACCGGGCGCCCCAGCCGGTACTGAACACCGGAACCCTCTACCAGTGAGTGATCCCGCCGGGGGTCCGTCCCCCCAGCGCCGGCCGCAGCAGCGCAAGCAGGTGCTGCTGCGGCTGGATCCGCTGGTGCACGACGCGTTGGCCCGCTGGGCCTCGGACGAACTGCGTTCGGCGAACGCGCAGATCGAGTTCCTGCTGCGCAAGGCACTGAAGGAGGCGGGGCGGCTGCCGGGCGAGGCGGGACCCCTGCCCCGCCGCGGGCGGCCCCCGGGGGATCCCACCCCCGGACCCCCCTCGGCCTGAGCGGCCTCCGCCTCGATTCCCCGGCGGCGGCACCCCCGGACGGGCGGCTTCTCGCGGTCAGGTCCCGAGGTGGACGTCAGGGCCTGTAGCAGAACGGTGACAACCCACTCCCACCTGCGCACTCGCACCCCCTGCCGTCACCCGCGCACGGCGCGTATACACACCGGGTATACACCGCATGTACAGTCCTTTCCATGTCCATCGGTCACACCCTCCTGGGACTCCTGGAGTCCGGGCCCCGCCACGGCTACGACCTCAAGCGGGCCTTCGACGAGAAGTTCGGTCACGACCGGCCGCTGCACTACGGCCAGGTCTACTCGACGATGTCGCGTCTGCTGAAGCACGGGCTCGTCGAGGTCGACGGCGTCGAGGCCGGCGGCGGTCCCGAGCGCAAGCGTTACGCGATCACCGACGCCGGGATCACCGACGTCGAGCAGTGGCTCGCGACGCCCGAGAAGCCCGAGCCGTACCTTCAGTCGACGCTGTACACCAAAGTCGTCCTCGCGCTGCTGACCCAACGCGACGCGGCCGACATCCTCGACACCCAGCGGTCCGAGCACCTGCGCAGCATGCGCATCCTCACCGACCGCAAGCGGGGCGGCGACTTCGCCGACCAGCTGATCTGTGACCACGCCCTGTTCCACCTCGAGGCCGACCTGCGCTGGCTGGAGCTCGCCGCCGCGCGCCTCGACAAACTGAAGGACGCGGTGATCGCGTGAACGCTCCCGGGGGATCCCTGCTCGTCGCCGAGAACCTGCACAAGGCGTACGGGCCGACCATGGCGCTGGCCGGCGCCGACTTCTCCATCCACCCCGGTGAGGTCGTCGCCGTGATGGGCCCGTCCGGGTCCGGCAAGTCGACGCTGCTGCACTGCCTCGCGGGGATCGTGACGCCCGACTCGGGTTCGATCATGTACGACGGTCGTGAGCTCGCGACGATGAGCGACGCCCAGCGCAGTCAGCTGCGGCGCTCCGAGTTCGGGTTCGTGTTCCAGTTCGGGCAGCTCGTGCCGGAACTGACCTGCGTGGAGAACGTGGCCCTGCCGCTGCGGCTGAACGGCACCCCGCGCAAGCAGGCCGAGCGCACCGCCCTGGGGTGGATGGAGCGGCTGGAGGTCGACGACCTCGGCGGCAAGCGGCCCGGCGAGGTGTCCGGCGGGCAGGGACAGCGGGTGGCCGTGGCGCGCTCGCTCGTCACCAGCCCGCGCGTGGTGTTCGCCGACGAGCCGACCGGCGCGCTGGACTCGCTCAACGGCGAACGCGTGATGGAGCTGCTCACCGAGGCGGCCCGGTCGGCCAACACGGCCGTCGTCCTCGTCACGCACGAGGCACGGGTGGCCGCCTACTCCGACCGCGAGATCGTCGTACGGGACGGGAAGTCGCGGGACATGGAGCGGGTCATATGAGCCTGCGTCAGTGGGGGAGAGACCTGGGTCTCGGGGTCCGGTTCGCCTTCAGCGGCGGACGGGAGGGGTGGATCCGGGCCGTCCTGACGGCCATGGGCGTCGGGCTCGGCGTGGCCGTGCTGCTGCTGACGGCGGCGGCTCCGAACGCGCTCGAGGTACGCCACGACCGTGAACAGGCCCGGCTGGACTGGCCGTTCGGCGAGCCGCCGACGAAGGGCGACGACACCCTGCTGATCGCCCAGTCCGACACCACGTTCCGCGACAAGGACATCCGCGGCCGGATGCTGGAGCCGGAAGGGGCGGGCGCCCCGCTGCCGCCCGGGGTGAGCCGGTTCCCGGCCAGGGGCGACATGGTGGTCTCGCCCGCGTTGAAGAAGCTGCTCGGCGCCGACGGTTCGGCGCTGCTGCGGGAACGGCTGCCGTACCGCGTCGTCGGGACCATCGGGGAGAGCGGGCTGGTCGGCTCCCAGGAACTCGCCTACTACTCGGGCGCCACCGGTCTGGACCCGCACGTCAACGGCGCGGGCCCGGTGACCCGGCTGAAGGAGTTCGGGGACCCGAACCCGACCAAGGAGAACACCGATCCGGTACTGATCCTGCTGATCCTCGTGGTCATCGTGGTGCTGCTGATGCCCGTGGCGGTGTTCATCGCCGCGGCCGTGCGGTTCGGCGGCGAGCGGCGCGACCGCAGGCTCGCCGCCCTCCGGCTGATCGGTTCCGACGGCCGGATGACCCGGCGCATCGCGGCGGGCGAGGCGATGGCCGGCTCACTGCTGGGCCTGGTCCTCGGCACGGTGTTCTTCCTGGTCGGCCGCCAGGTGGCGGGCACGGTCGAGGTGGTGGGCGTGAGCGTGTGGCCCAGCTACCTCGACCCGTCCCCCATGCTGGCCGCGCTGGTCGCCCTCGCGGTGCCGACGGCCGCCGTGCTGGTCACCCTCTTCGCGCTGCGCGGCGTGGTGATCGAACCGCTCGGCGTGGTGCGCTCGGCCAAGCCCGCACGACGACGCCTGTGGTGGCGGCTGCTGCTGCCCCTGGGCGGCGTCGGGATGCTCTACCCGATGATCGGGCAGGGTCACACCAACGGCGACTTCAACCAGTACCTGGTGAGCGGCGGCGTCGTCCTGATCCTCATCGGCATCACCGCGCTGCTCCCGTGGCTCGTGGAGAGTGTCGTCAGCCGGCTCGGCTCCGGTGGCGTGGCCTGGCAACTTGCCGTACGGCGGCTGCAGTTGAGCAGCGGTACCGCGGCCCGGATGGTCAACGGCATCGCGGTTGCGGTGGCCGGGGCGATCGCGCTCCAGATGCTGTTCGCGGGCGTGGACAGCCAGTACACCAAGGCCACCGGCCAGGACGTCAGCCGGGCGCAGATGCAGGTCGGGGTGCCGGACGGCGCCCCACTGGCCCAGACCGCCCAGAGGTTCGCCGGCACCAAGGCCGTCCGCCAGGTCACCGCCCTGTGGGAGGGCTATCTCGGCGACACCTCCTGGAAGACCGAGGACGGCCCGACCCTGCTCAGCGAGCTGGCTGTGGGCGACTGCCCGGCCCTGCGCGAGCTGGCGAAGCTGCCCTCCTGCAAGGACGGCGACATGTTCGTTCTCGACGGCACCGAATACTCCACCGACGCCCCGAAGCTGAACAAGCCCGGAAAGAAGCTGTACTTCGAGCAGTCCACCGAAGACAGCAGCGCGGAGGCCGTCTGGACCGTCCCCGCGGACGTCAAGAAGGCCCGTTCGGTGAAGGGCCTGACCGACTGGGAACGCAGCGGCTTCCTGATGACGCCGAGCGCGCTGCCCAAGGCGGCCGAGAAGAGGGTCAGCGGTGAGATCTACCTCTCGATCGACGAGTCCGTGCCCGACGCCTACGAGTACGCCCGCAACACGGCGTACCAGGTGGACCCGCTGTCCCAGCCGATGAACTGGACGTCCACCCGGCAGGACACGAAGTTCACGTCCATCCGCACCGGGCTGCTGGCCGGCGCGGCCGCCGTGCTGGCGCTGATCGGGGCGAGCCTGCTGGTCTCCCAGCTGGAGCAGCTGCGCGAGCGCCGCAAGCTGCTGTCGTCCCTGGTCGCCTTCGGCACCCGGCGCCGCACGCTCGGGCTGTCGGTGCTGTGGCAGACGGCGATCCCGATCGTGCTGGGGCTGCTGCTGGCCTCGGCGGTGGGCATCACGCTGGGCGCGGTGCTGCTGCGGATGACGGACACGCCGGTGGGCGTGGACTGGGCGAGCGTGCTGGCGATGACCGGGGTCGGCGCGGTGGTCGTCCTGGTGGTGACGCTGCTGAGCCTGCCGCCGCTGCTCCGGCTGCTGCGGCCGGACGGGCTGCGCACGGAGTGATCGCGCCATGAGCCCGCAGACGAGCACCTGCCTCAGCACGGAATGAGCGAAACGGTCCCTCCCCGCTCGAGAGGGACCGTTTCGCGTTCACAGCTGGTACTCCCGCACCACCCTTCGCACCTGCGCGAACAGCATTCCGACGTTGACGGACTTGCGGCAGACGACCACCGCGACCACGTCCTGCTGCTCGGTCATCCGCACGAACAGGTGAGTGAGGTTCTCACTGTTGACGAGGATCTCCTGGAAGAAGTGGTTGTCGCTCTGGACCCCGCGCCGCTCCTTGAAGACGTCCTCGATCATCACGACCGTACGGCCCTGGAACAGGTCGAGCGTCGCGCCCGCCAGCAGGTCCAGGACCTCGGGCGGATGGTTGTCGACGGTCTCGTAGGAGAGCAGCATGCCGGTGGACATGTCGACGACGCCGGAGGCGACGCAGTCGGGGGCATCCGTACGCAGTGACTTGACCAGGCCCATCACCTGATCGGAGAAACCGGGGGTCATACGCTTCGTCGCCATCCCTTCAGACTCCTTCGGCGGTCTTCACAGTCGTCTCGGTCCAGTCGGCCCTGTCGGCCCGCTGGGGCCGGTCGGTCCTGCCGGTGAGGATCAGGTCGATGCGGCGCAGGGCGGGCTGGGTCGCCCGGTGCAGGTGCTCCACGTCCATGCCCTCGTCGCCGAGCACGACCATCAGCGCGGTGTCGCCGACCGCGTAGAACGCGGCGCAGCCATGACTGCCGTAGGCCACCGTGCGGTGCAGGGCGCCGCGGGCGGTCGCCTCGGCGGTACGGCGGGCGAGCCCGAGGCCGGCCGCGGCGAGGGCTGCGAGGCCCTCCGGGTCGATGGAGTCGGCTGTGTCGGCGGCTATGAGCAGTCCGTCCGCCGCCGCCAGCGCCGTGTCGGTGATACCGGTCACCTGCTCCCGCAGGCCGCGCATCTCCCGCGCGAGGGCTGAGTGATCCATAAATGCAACTCCCCTAATTCTGATCGCATGTGACCGTCTTTTTTCTGTGGGGGTTCACGTGGGGTTTCCCGCTGAGCTTGATTGCTGCCGGGTCTGATTCCTGCCGGGTTGAGTCCTGCCGGGTCTGATTCCAGCCGGGCTTGGTTTCTGTCGAGCGTGACTCCTGCGTGGGCTGTCATTTCGCCGTCGGATTCCGCAGGCGGAAGAACTCCTTCCAGCCGGTGCCGGTGCCGGTGCCGTCCTGTTCCGGGGTGAGGGCTTCGTTGATGCCGCTGGCGCCGGGACGGCGGCGGGGCAGGGCCGTCGCCTCCGGCACCGGCGGCTGCCGGGGCGGGGCCGGCTCGCGGGGGCGTACGCCGTGTCCGTCGGGCGGCAGCCGGACCGGGATCGGCTGGGGCGCGTCCCCGCACTCCAGGAGCCCCTCACCCAGCATCCGGGCCACCTCGACGGTGACGGTGTAGACCCCGCGCCCGGTACGGAAGGCGAGGTCACGGGCGGTGCGCCGGCCGTCGGCGTGGGCGAGCAGCTCACGTTGCAGCACGCCGAGCCGGGCCGCCGCACAGGACAGGGGGGCGGGCACGGGCCGTTCCCGGTCGGGGCGCACCGGGTACGGCAGCTCCAGAAGCGCGCGGAGCTTGCGCGACGCCGCCTGGAGCAGCCGGGTGGGCGGTTCGCCCACGGCGACCGCGGCGGGCGGCGGCCCGGCCGCCGGACCGCGTTCGCAGCCGTCGACGCTGCCCGCGACGACCGCGAACGCGGCGTCCTGGAGAGCCATCGCGCAGACCACCCGGAGCTGGGCGGCCCCCGCGTAGCCGTGGGCGATCAGCCCGGCGGCCGGCCAGTGCGCGCCGCCCGACTCACGCACCAGCCCGGCCCACTCCTCGCCGCCGATCCGGCCGGAGCGCAGCAGCAGCGCCTCGGGCGCGGGCGCGCCCGGCGACTCGACCGCGACGACCAGCCCGCCGTGCAGATGGAAGACGCCGCCGGGCGAACCGAGGACGCGCACTTCCCCGGTGAAGCCGTCCCGGCCGCACGCGGCAAGGTCGCGTGCCAGCAGCTCGTAGCCCGACATCACTCCCCTTGGGCCTCTCGCACATACGCCTGACGCGTAGCGCTGAGGAGGGAATGTGTATCAGTCCGGGCACATATTCCCGGGAGGGATTTCCGACCTGCCCTCAGCTGACGGAAGTTGCTCCGCCGCTGGGCCCAATTCGCTTTGTTCGGAGCTCATTTGACCGATTGAAAGACGCACGACGGAAAGACGCCGGTCGTTCTCAGGGAGTCCTGTCCCCGGGCGCCGCGGCGGCCGGCGGAGTGGGCGCGGAGGAGTCCTTCGGGGAGGGCGCGGGAGCGGGAGCGGGGGCCGCCACCGGCGCCAGGTCCGCCGCTGTCGCGCCCCGCGGCCGTGGTGCGTGCCGCAGTGCCTGTTCGCGGGAGTAGGTGTGCAGATAGCCCACCACCGTGTTCGTCACGGCCACCAGGGGCACCGCCACGATCGCGCCGCCGATGCCCGCCACCATGCCGCCCGCGGCGACCGTCAGGACCACCGCGAGCGGGTGGACCCGCACCGCGCGGCCGAGGATGAACGGCTGGAGGATGTGGCCCTCGATCTGCTGGACGGCGAGCACCACCGCCAGGGTCATCACCGCGGTGAACGGGCCCTGCGTGACCAGCGCGACCACGACCGCCAGCGCGCCGGAGGCGACCGCGCCGACGAGCGGGATGAAGGAGAACAGGAAGATGAAGACGGCGAGCGGGACGGCCATCGGCACGTCGAGGAAGTAGATGCCGAGGCCGATGAAGATCGCGTCGATCAACGCGACGAGCACCGTGCCGCGCACATACGCGGTGAGCGTCGCCCAGGCCCGCGGGCCCGCTCCCGCCACACCGGGCCGCGCCGCGGCCGGGACCAGCTTGAGCGTCCACTGCCAGATCCGCTTGCCGTCGTAGAGCAGGAAGATGGTCGAGAAGAACGCCAGGAGGATGCCGGTCAGCCCCTCGACCACGACGGTGACACCCTCCAGGCCGGCCGAGGTGATCGAGTCCGTGTTGTTGCTGATGGCGTCGCGCAGGTTCTCGGCGATGCCGTTGATCTGCTTGTCGGTGACGTGGAAGGGGCTGTTGAGCAGCCAGCGGCGCAGGTCGTCGATGCCGCCCTGGACCTGGTCGGAGAGGTTGTCGATGTTCGCCATGACCTGCCAGGTCACGAACCAGCCCATCAGGCCGATGACGACGAACCCGAGGATCGCCGTCAGCGCGGTGGCCGCGCCCCCGGGAACACCGGCCCGCTTCAGCCGGGCCACGGTGGGCTCGAGGAGCGCGGTGAGGAGCAGGGCGACCACGAAGGCCATGACGACCAGTTGGACGGCGCTGATGACCTTCATCAGGACCCAGACGGTCCCGGCGAGCACCAGCAGCCGCCAGCCCGCCTCGGCGGCGACCCGGACCCCCCACGGCACGGCCTGCGCGGGATCGGGACGCTGCGCGAAGGGCGGGGGCTCCTCCGGGTGCGCCTCGGCGGACGGTACGGCGGCGTCGGGCGCCGTCGGTTCCGGCTCGGCGGCGCCCTCACGCCTCTCCCGCTCGACCTCGGCACGCCGTTCGTCGAGCCGCTCACCCATCTCGCTCAGACCGGCACCGAGCCGGCCGAGCCACCCTGGCACTCGCGACATGATCCGACCTCTTCCCCCGTCTTCCCCCACCACTCCCCCTGGAGTCGTCGGTCCCCGGCCGTACCGACCGTACAGGGCGAAAGCCCCTCCCCTAGGACGGGGAGGGGCTGCGCAAGGTTGAGCGGCCGCGGCGGCTCCGGCTCAGTATGAGCCGTTGGCCAGCCAGAAGTTCCAGGCGTCGCAGGGACTGCCGTAGCGGTCGTTCATGTAGTTCAGGCCCCACTTGATCTGGGTGGCCGGGTTGGTCCGCCAGTCGGCGCCCGCGGACGACATCTTCGAGCCGGGATAGGCCTGGACGAGACCGTAGGCGCCGGACGAGGCGTTCACCGCCTGGTAGTTCCAGGTGGACTCGTGGTCCACGATGTTGCTGAAGCACTGGAACTGGCCGCTGGGCACCATCCCGCGTGCGATCGCCTGGACCTCGGCGACGGTGTACGACGCCTGCTGCGGGAAGTCCCCGGCCGCCGACGTCGATTCGACCTCGGTGGCCGCCTTGGTCTCCGCGGCCGCTTTGTCCTTGGCGGCCTTGGCGGCCTTGGCGGCTTCCGCCTTGGCGACGGCGGCCTTCTGCTTGGCCACCGCGTCCTTGGCCGCCTGCTTGCGGGCGGATTCCTCCGCCGTCTTCCTTGCGGTGGTGTCCGCGGCGATGGCCTGGACGTCGGCCTGGTGCGTCAGCGAGGCCGTCTGTACCTCGGCCTGCTGCCCTACGGGTAAGTCGGCGAGGAGGGTCGATTCGCCCGCCGTCGCCTCGGCGTCGTCGTTGGGCTGGGCCACGCTGCCCTGGGCGACTCCCATGACAGCGCCCACAGTGGTGACCGCGGTGGCAGAGGCCACGGCGAATCCCCGGGCCGATATCCGGCTCACGCGGTTTCCTTCTGTTGTGCCGTCGGGTGGAAGGCTGAACGACCAGGGCCGCGCGGGCTCAGTACCAGTGGTTGGCCTGCCAGAACGACCACGCCTCACAGGGACTGCCGTACCGGCTGTCCATGTAGTTCAGGCCCCACTTGATCTGGGTGGCCGGGTTGGTCTGCCAGTCGGAACCGGCGGACGCGTACTTACCGGCGGGCAGCGCCTGGAAGAGTCCGTAGGCACCGGAGGAGGCGTTCACGGCGTGGTAGTTCCAGCTGGACTCGTGGTCCACGATGTTGCTGAAGCACTGGAACTGGCCGCTGGGCACCATCTGCGTCGCCATGGCCTGGATCTGCGCGATGGAGTAGGAGCTCCGGATCGGGAAGTCGCCCGCGCTGCGGCTGGCCTTGGCCTTGGCCTCCGCGCGGTCCTTGGCAGCCTTCTCGGCGGCCTCCTTCTTCGCGATCGCCGACTTGGCGGCGGCCTTGCGGGCCGTCTCCTCGGCATCCTTCTTCGCGCCCTCGTCCGCGGCGATGGCCTGTACGTTGGCCTGCTGCGTGAGGGACGCCGTCTGCACCTGGGCCTGCTGGCCCGCAGGTATGTCGGCGAGGAGCGTCGCGTCGCTTGCCGTCGCTTCTGCGTCGTTGGCCTGCGCGACACTGCCCGAGGCAACGCCGACGACGCTTCCGACAGCGGTGACCGCCGTGGCCGAGGCCACTGCGAATCCCCGGACCGAGATCCGGCTCACACGGTTTTCCTTCCAGCATCGCCCGCTTCGGTGACCCTGGCGGACGCAATCGTGCCCTTGACGCTGGTCTCCGAACTACGGGGTCACAGGAGACACGGGCCCGGTGGGCAACTCCCGGTGAGGAAGCGCCACATGGTGCACGGGCGGCATGCGACGGTCAGTATGGAGTTGAAGGTGATGCTCAAGCGGTGCCGTATTGCTGGGGGCACAGATGTGTCGCATGCGGGGCCTGACAGGACTGAGACTTTGCCGTAACCAGACCGCGCAGGGCAATTCCGAGTTGCGTGTGAAAGCTCACACCTGTTTGGACCCATGGGATTTCGCGAAACCCTCACACATGGCGACGCCGCCCGGCTAGGCTCACTGCCTTTGCCGGACGGCGCCAACTACCGCTTAGCCCCCATCAATCGGGGCGGGTCATTCAGATCTGCCCATCCTCCAGCATTTCGGTCACAAGCGCCGCGATCTGGGACCTCTCGGACCGGTTCAGCGTGACGTGCGCGAAGAGCGGATGCCCCTTCAGTTTCTCGACGACGGCGACCACACCGTCGTAACGCCCGACCCGCAGATTGTCCCTCTGCGCGACATCGTGGGTCAGAACGACCCGGGAATTCGCGCCGATCCGGGACAGCACGGTGAGAAGCACATTCCGCTCCAGGGACTGTGCCTCGTCGACGATCACGAAGGCGTCGTGCAGGGAGCGGCCCCGGATGTGGGTCAGGGGCAGGACCTCCAGCATCCCGCGCGCGGTGACCTCCTCGATGACCTCGCGGCTGGTGACCGCGGACAGCGTGTCGAAGACGGCCTGCGCCCAGGGGCCCATCTTGTCGGCCTCGGAACCGGGCAGATAGCCCAGCTCCTGCCCGCCCACCGCGTACAGCGGCCGGAAGACCATCACCTTCTGGTGCTGGCGGCGCTCCAAAACCGCCTCCAGACCGGCGCAGAGCGCGAGCGCGGACTTGCCGGTGCCGGCCCGGCCGCCCATCGACAGGATCCCGACGTCCGGGTCGAGCAGCAGATCGAGCGCGATGCGCTGCTCCGCGCTGCGGCCCTTGATGCCGAAGGCCTCACGGTCGCCGCGCACGAGCCGGACGTCGCCCTCGGCGGTGACCCGGCCCAGGGCCTTGCCCCGCTCCGACTGGATGGTCAGACCGGTGTGCACGGGAAGGTCGGCGGCCTCGGGCACATGGATGTGCCCTTCCTCGAAGAGGATGTCCACCTGCTCACCGGACAGGGTCAGTTCGGACATTCCGGTCCAGCCGGAGGAGCCCGTGATGGCGAGTTCGGCGCGGTACTCCTCCGCGAGGAGGCCGACCGAGGACGCCTTGATCCTGAGCGGGAGGTCCTTCGACACGACCGTGACGTCGAAACCCTCGGCCTGGAGATTGCGGGCGACCGCGAGGATGCGGGAGTCGTTGTCACCCAGGCGGTAGCCGGAAGGCAGCACGCTGGGGTCCGAGTGGTTGAGCTCGACACGGACGGTGCCGCCGAGTTCCCCGATCGGGATGGGGGCGTCGAGGCGACCGAACTTCACCCGGTAGTCGTCCAGCAGGCGCAGTGCCTGCCGGGCGAAGTAGCCGAGTTCCGGATGCTGCCGCTTGGCCTCCAGTTCCGTGACCACGACGATGGGGAGCACTACCTCGTGCTCGTCGAAGCGGGTCAGGGCGTTCGGGTCGGCCAGCAGGACGCTGGTGTCGAGAACATAGGTGCGCCGGTCTGGCATACGGCGCTTTGTGCTGGTCACCACGGAAGGACGTACCCCCTCGGATGAGGTCGGGGAGCGACGGAGTGGAGCTGGACCGGTCGTCGGCCGCTTCGCACGGGCCGAGAACCGGCCCCCCGCTGCTTCTTCCGTGCCGTGACCGCACGGTCGGGCTGGTGCAAAGGGCCTCCCGGGCGGACGGCCCCGTGCCGTCCACTGAGATCCGACACCCGTGGTTCGGGTGTCGACCTGCTTGGTTTATGCCCTCGAACACGCGCCGCCATGCCACGGCATATGACGGCGCACCGGTGAACTCCTCGTTACTTCCGCCCCTGAGGGGGTAAACGGGACGCCCTCGAGCGTCCGTCGGCTTGTGTCTCAGCCGCCGTAACGGCGATGCCGAAGGGCGTAGTCGCGCAGGGCGCGCAGGAAGTCCACCTTGCGGAAGGCCGGCCAGAAGACCTCGCAGAAGTAGTACTCCGCATGGGCCGTCTGCCACAGCATGAATCCGGACAACCGCTGCTCGCCGCTGGTGCGGATCACCAGGTCGGGGTCCGGCTGGGCGCCGGTGTACAGGTGGCGACCGATCAGGTCGACGCTGACGGAGTCGGCGAGGTCCTCCATCGAGGTGCCCTTGTCCGCCGCGTCCACGATCATCGAGCGCACGGCGTCGGCGATCTCCTGGCGGCCGCCGTAGCCGATGGCGACGTTGACCAGTATCCCGTCGACGTGCGAGGTGGACTCCTCGGCGACCTTCAACGCGGTCTGCACGTGGGAGGGGAGGATGTCGGGGGTGCCGACGTGGTGCACGCGCCAGCGGCCGTCGGCGGCGAGGGTGCGGACGACGTCCTCGATGATGCCGAGGAGCGGGACGAGTTCGTCGTCGGGGCGGTCGAGGTTGTCCGTCGACAGCAGCCAGAGGGTGACGACCTCGACGTCCGTCTCGGTGCACCAGCCGAGGAACTCCTCGATCTTCTCCGCACCGGCGCGGTGGCCGTGCTCGGTGGTGGAACCCGCGGCCTTCGCCCAGCGGCGGTTGCCGTCCATGATGACGCCGATGTGCTTCGGCACCTGAGCGTGGTCCAGGTGACCTTCCACCCGGCGTGCGTACAGCCTGACCAGAAGGCCGCGCAGCTTGTCGCGCAGGTTCACGTGATTGTCAGCCCCTCCGTACGGTGCGGTCCCCGCGAGGCGCAGCCTACCCCTGTGGGGCCTGTGCCGTTGACGGGGGTGAAGGGGCCGCCGGACCCGGGGGCGGCAGCGGCGCCCGCACCGGAGACAAAAAAACGGGCCGGTCCGTGGGGGGGAGACGGACCGGCCCGAGGGGGGGTTTCCACCATAACCCTTCGTAAGTGATGCTGCGCGCATCGGCGCGCCACAACTACTCTCCGGAGTCGCCCGACAACGCCATGGTGGCCGCGGAAGGCATGGTTCTGAGTGGTTCATGGCCGGAACGCAGCCGATTCCTAGGAGAATGGACCCGATTGCCGGGGGAAGTAGAGGTTTTGGAGAGGCTTGAGCCCTGGTCGGCCACTTGTCCGCGCATCCCCCCGACGGGCTACCCGGACACGAACGTCTGCTTGACGCGGGTAGCACCGCGCGGCCCCTCGATGCCTGGACTCCGGGAGGCGGCGGCCGAGCGCGGGAGGCAGAGGGCGGTTCCTGGCCAAATTCACGGAAGGGCGGTCGACGGCGGTCCCGGGGGCCGCCGTCGCGACGCGCTCGGCGCGCACGCGTTGCCGCCGCATTGCGCGTTACGGGCGGCGGGCCTCGAAGAGGTGGCGGGTGCTGTGCGACGAAGGGCCCGTCGGCCTAGATCTGCTCGTGCAGGGCGCGGAGTTGGGGCCGGTAGGCCTCCACCGTGAAGCCCGGGACCATCCACACCGCCTTGCGCGGGAGTGGAGGGAATCGTCGCAGAGGGAGCAGGTGGACGCCGGTGCTTTCCCGCAGCCGGACGGTCACCGAGCGGGTCGAACGACGTCGACCGTGACCCGCACGGTCACCGAGCGGGTCGTACGACGTCGACCGTGACCCGCGCCCCCGCCTGCACACCCCACCCCGCCATGACCCCCGCCTCCGCCTCCAGGACGTGCCGGGCGCGCAGGCGCGGCCGGCCCAGGCGGCCGGGGGGCATCGTGCGGACGGCG
Organism: Streptomyces sp. NPDC060000; assembly: GCF_042737375.1. Lineage (NCBI taxonomy): Bacteria > Bacillati > Actinomycetota > Actinomycetes > Kitasatosporales > Streptomycetaceae > Streptomyces > Streptomyces sp. NPDC060000. The sequence continues at coordinate 18,521 of NZ_JBHWUU010000081.1, read as the reverse complement.
AGGACGGTGAGGTCGCGGGTCAGGTAGGCGACGTCGATGGGGATGCGCATGCGGAAGGTGTGGACACCGGAAGCGGGCGACAGCAACAGCGCGCCTTCGACGGAGTCCCGGCCCAGGAGGCCCTTGGTGCGGGCCCGGAAGGAGGCGGCCACCTCCAGCGGGACGGTCGCGATCGCCCCGGCCTCCCCGTGCACCGTCAACCGGCCCCGCCCGTCACGCCAACGCCTCATGTCCCACCTTTCGCGTCCTGTACGGCCTACCCTTCCCAGCGTCCGGTGAGTCCGCCGCATGCCGAACCAGCGAGGTGCGTGATGCGCAAGATCGTCCTGATGATGTCGGCGTCTCTCGACGGGTACATCGAGGGCCCCGGTCGCGACATCTCCTGGCATCGCGTCGACGAGGAACTCCACCAGTACTTCAACGACACCGTCCGTGGGCTGGGCGGGCTGCTCAGCGGCCGGGTCACCCACGAACTGATGGCCGGGTTCTGGCCCACGGCCGACGCCGACCCGGACGTTCCGGCGTCCATGGCCGAGTTCGCCGGCATCTGGCGGGACATCCCGAAGTACGTGTACTCCCGGACCCTGCGGCACGCCGACTGGAACACGACGATCGTCCGGGAGGTCGACCCCCAGGAGGTCGACACGCTCAAGCGACAGCCGGGCGGTGACCTGGGCCTCGGCGGCGCCGATCTCGCCGCGACCTTCCTCCGCCACGACCTCGTCGACGAGATCCACCTCTGCGTCCACCCGGTCCTCATCGGCCGCGGCACACCCCTGTTCCCCCACGCCGACACCCTCACCTCCCTCGACCTCGTCAGGTCCCACACCTTCGGCAACGGGGTCGTACTGCTGCACTACCGGCGAGAAGCCGCGTCCCGGTAGGCGCGGGTCAGCCCGTCGTGCGGGGGAACGTGACCTCCACCCGGCGGTTCTTCTTGCGGCCGGCCTCGGTGGAGTTGTCGGAGATGGGGTACTGCTCGCCGTAGCCGCGCACCTCGAAGGTGATGTTCGGGTCGTTCAGGTCGCCCGCGAGTTCCGCCTGGACGGCGTCCGCCCGCTGCTTCGACAGGACGTCGCCGTGCGCGGAGGAACCCAGGTTGTCCGTGAAGCCGAAGACCCGGACCACGGTGGTGTTCTGCTTCTTGATCTCCTCGGCGATGGTGTTGATCCGGGCCTTCGCCGCCGCGCCGAGTTTCGCGCTGTCCTTGCCGAAGAGCACCTCGGCCTGGAGCGCGAAGGTCACGTCCGCGTTGGTGTCCTCCCGGCGTTCGTCACCCGCCTCGTCCTCGACGACCTGCTTGATGTCGAGCACCTTGGGCTCCGCGAGGGTGCCGCCCTCGGGGAGCTTGAGGTCGGGGTCGTTGGGGTCGACCTTCACGGGCGCGGTGGCGGTGGGTTCGGTGCCGGGCGGGACGCTGGGCGTGGTGTCGGCTTCGGCGGCGGGGGCCACGCCGCTGATCACGAGGGTGGCCACGGCCACCACCAGAGTGAGACGTGGGGTCATGGTCGGCCTCACCCGGAGATCTTGATGACCCCGCTGGGAAACAGCGGGAGTTGGAAGGAGACGTCGGTCGAGCTCGCGGGGGGCGCGGGGAACTGGAGGAAGACGTCGATGGAGTCGCCGGCTTTGAGGGAGGAGAAGCCTGTCGTTGTGAGGGGCCGGCCTTCGGTGTCGCGCAGGACGTAGTAGCGCTTCTTGCTCTTCGAGTCGACGAGGGTGGCGCCGCCGAGAGATCGTCCGTTGTTGATGATTTCGGTCTCGTTGCCGCTCAGGGCTGAGGGGATGACGACCGACGACCCGCTGTCGTTCTTCAGGGCTCCGTTGACGGTGACGAAACCGCCGGAGTCCCGTACGGCGCCGGTGATCTGCAGCAGGAGCCCGCTCGGGCCCTTCAGTTCGGCCATGGGCTCGTCGGACTGCCCTTCCTGAGTGTTCTGCTGCGATTCACCTGCTTCGGAGGCGGACGAGGAGCTCTGCGGCTTCTTGTCGTCGTCGCCCCCGCCGCCACCACAGGCGGTGGCGCCGAGAGCCAACCCGGACACGACGGCCAACGCGGCCATCCCCCTGCAGGCTTTCGCCGTGAACCGCATGCTCATCACTCCGCTTCCTTCACCACTTGTCGTTCGCGCGTCAGTCGTTGGCCAGGTGGACGTCGAAGAGGTCCTTGGGACTGGGCAGCACCTCAAGGTCCGTGGGATCCAGGTCCCATTCCTTCCCGTCCTTGCAGGTGAGCTTCGGCAGCACGTCGTCCGGGGCATTCTGGTCAAGGGGTACGAATGTGCACAGCGACTCGATTACGGCAGTGGCTGAAGCGTGCGCCCGTTTGGTGCTCGTAGCGGGGATCACGGAGGTCCCTGCGGTCTTGTTCGTCTGCACCGCGACCGTGGAACGAAGGCGCTCCGAATCACAATCATCCACGCTGGCGTCGTTCTGCCCGGCGAGCTCATAGGCACGCCAGCACGTATCGTCAGCCGCTCCGATGCCGGCGAAAATCTCCTGCCACTTCGTCGGATCGCGAACGGCATCGACCCACAAGCCCGCCAACTGATCTCTCGTCTCCTGCGCCGCCGCCAGCGCCGCCGCGTCCGCCGCGGTCTGGGCACCGTTGCGGTTCACCGCCGCCTGGCCCACCGCGAAGTACGCGAACGCCAGAAAGAGCAGGCCCGCCACCACCGTGATGTAGATGGGGAAGACCTGCCCTGAGTCGCCGCGCGCGCGAAGTCGTGTCAGGGAGCCACCTTGTCGATCTGCTGCGTGAGTTTGTCGACGATCGTCTGCCCAAGGTTCGTGTTGGCGATGAGTACCACGATCGCCACCACCACCGCGATGATGCCGAGGTACTCGACGGCGGTCTGACCCCTGTCGTTGTCGGCGCGGCGGCGTACGGCCTGCGCCGTCGTGTTCTTCCAGCCGCTCACCCGGACCTTGGCCGCGACGGCGGTCTTCAGCAGCAGGTCGCTCATGGCGTTCCTCTCCGTTGGTGGCGTGACAGGCAACGTATGACCGTGCGTCCGCCTCGGAGAAGGGCCCCTGGGCCCAATTCCGGGCCCAGTCGGTGGTCCGGCGGCGTGTCCGTCGGAGTCTCATGAGGTCACCGCCGTGCCCAGCCACTTGGCCGCGGCCTCGGAGCGGCTGCTGCTGTGCAGCTTGGCGAAGATGCGGTTGATGTGGTTCTTGACCGTCTTCTCGCTGATGAAGCAGGCGGCGGCGATCTGCTGGTTGTTCATGCCCGACACGATGAGGTCCATGATCTCCGCCTCCCTCGCGCTGAGTCGGAACCTCGCCCTTGATACCGAGGACGACTGTCTCACGATTGGTTGCAACTGCGAAAGCGCTTCCGTGGAAGTCAGGGAAAATAGGGGAGATGGGTCCGGTTCGGCGTGTGCAGTCGCATCGCTCCGTAGGTGCGCCAGTACCGCCGTCGCCGCCGTCGGGGTGAAGTGGGCCCGGCCCCGGGTGACGTCCCGCACCGCCGACACCAGTTCCTCCACGGTGAACTCCCCGTGGACCAGGTAGCCCCCGGCCCCTCCACGCAGAGCCGCCTGGACGATCTCGGGCTCGTGGCTGTACGTCAGCATCACGACCCGGGCGATCCCCGTCAGGTGGGGCAGGGCCGAGAGGCCGTCCACGTTGGGCATGCGGACGTCCAGGAGGACGACGTCGGGGCGGTGGCGGAGGGCCGCCTCGCAGGCCTCGCGGCCGTCCGACGCCTCCGCGACGACGGTGATGTCCTCCCGGCCGGACAGCAGGGCGGTCAGGCCCGCGCGGACCACCGGGTTGTCGTCGGCCACGACCACGCGCACGGGGGCGGGCCGGGGTGGCGGCGGGAAGAGCGGCTGCTCGGCGCCGGGGCGGTGGGGCGGTCGGTCGGGCATCAGACGACCTCCTCTCCGGTGAGGGCGGCCAGTGGCAGTTCCAGGCGCACCTCGGTGCCCCGGGAGTCGTGGCCGTGGCCGATGCGGATGCGGGCGCCGACGGAGGCGGCCCGCTCGACCATGCCGACCAGGCCGAAGTGACCGGTGCGGCGCAGCTGTTCGAGGGTGGCGCCGGGCGGGAGGCCACGGCCGTCGTCACGGACGCTCAGGGTGAGGAGCCCGCCGTTCACGGCCACTCGTACCTCCACGTGGGTCGGGGCCGCGTGCCGGTGGGCGTTCTCCATGGCCTCCGAGGTGATCGTGAGGAGCTGACGGGCCACCGCGGGCGGGACGGGGAGCGTCGCACGGTCACCGGAGGCCTGGTAGGTGACCGGCAGACCGGTGCGGTCCCCGAACATGTCGGTGTGCGTGGCCAGTTCGGGCAGGAGGTCGACGGCCTGCGCCGGGTCGGACTCGCGGCGGAGGTCGGTGAGGAGTTCGCGGGACTCGGCGGCGGCGCGGCGCGCGGCGCGGGCGACCAGTTCGGCGTGTTGCCGCACGATGACGGGGTCCATGCCCGGCGAGCCCGCCGAACGGGCCAGGGCGTCCGCCGCGAGGGCCACTCCGTGCAGCGTCTTGGCCACCGAGTCGTGCATCTCGCGGGCCAGCCGGGCGCGTTCGGCGGCGACCGCCTCGGTGCCGGCCAGGCGGGCCTTGACGGAGGTCAGTGCCTGGGTGGCCGCGCCGAAGCGGAGCATGAGGTGGCGCAGCGACGAGCCCATCGCACCGGTGATGACGCACAGGCCCGGCAGCAGCAGTCTCTCGGCGAGACTCACGCCGGACTCCCGCACCAGGGTCGCGTGGACCAGCAGCAGGATCAGCGACTGGAGGGAGGCGAAACAGGCGGCGCCCCGCCACCCGTAGACGACGCCGGCCAGCAGCGGGGTGCAGACGCTGACGTAGGCGAGCGTGGTGTCCGGTCCCGCCGAGATCAGCAGCAGGGTGCCGAACAGGGTGTCCACGGCCAGCAGGGAGGGGTGGCGCAGGAGCAGGGGGCCGAAGCGTTCCCAGTCGCGGAAGAGGACGTACGAGCCCATGAAGGTGACGACCACGGCCGCGCCGACCAGGCGGGTGCCCAGGCCCGGGACGGCGTTGAGGAGCGCCGCTGGGGCGGCGACCGCGATCATCGCCAGGCGGAACCCGAAGACCTGGCGGCACATCGCCTGCAGGGCGTTGACCTGGAGAGAGAAGTCCTCCTGTATCGGCACCCCTGCGACAGCGTCACCCGGCTGGGAACCGGCCGAGCCGGTGCCCGCCGCCCCGGAGGCCGCCGGGCCGCTGCTCGCCGTGCCGAAGCCTCCCGATCCGGTGCCCGCCGCCCCGGAGCCCGCCGCCCCGGTGCCCGCCGGGCCGCTGCTCGCCGTGCCGAAGCCTCCCGATCCGGTGGGCGCCGCCCCGGAGCCCGCCGGGCCACTGCCCGCCGAGCCGGAGTCCGCCGGCTCGGAGTCCGCCGGGCCGCTGCTCGCCGGTGTCCTGACGTGCGGCGGCTTCGGGTGGCGGCGCCTCAGCACTCCGGCGCGCGTCTTCGGCGTCGCCGTCGGAGCCGTCGGGGCCGTCGGGGCCGTCGGGGCCGTCGGGGCCGTCGGGGCCGTCGGCACCGGCGCGCCCGTCGTCGCCGTGGTCATGGCTGTCATGTCGTCCGCCTAGTCGCCCGTGATCGAGCTGAAGTCCGTACCGGAGCCGAGCAGCATTCCCGCGCCGAGGAGGAGCATCGTCGCCGGGACCATGAACGTCGTGATCATCAGCGTGGCCTTGGGGACCGCTCGGGCCGCCTTGCGGCGGGCGTTCTGCGCGTCCGTCCGGCGCATGTCCTTGGCGATCGAGACGAGCGTGTCGACGATCGGCGCGCCGAGCTCCTCGCCCTGCTGGAGCGCCGTGACGAACATGGCGACCTGCTCGGAGTCGTTGCGACGGCGCAGTTCCTGGAAGGCCTCGCGGCGGCTCACGCCGAGGTCCATCTGACGCAGCGTGATGCGGATCTCGTCCGCCCAGGGGCCTTCGTACCTGGACGCCACCCGGTCGAGGGCCTGCCGGAAGCCGAGGCCCGCGCTCACGACCACGGCCAGCACGTCGAGGAAGTCCGGCAGGGTCCGTTCGATGGCGTCCTTGCGGACCCGGATCGCGGACCAGATGCCGACCTCGGACCAGAACACGCCGAAGGCGAGCATGAGCAGCGCGACGAAGAAGCTGCCCTGGAGCAGCGCGGCGAACGCGCCGAGGGCGCCGATCCCCCCGTAGACCGCGCGCCGGGCCGCGTAGCGGTCGATCGTCAGGCCGCCCGGGTTGCCCGCGAGGTCGATCCTGCGCCGGTACCGGGTGACCTGTTTGGGGCCCATCAGCCGCAGGACGGCGGGGGCGTACCGCATGCCCATGCGGTCGACGAGCGAGCCCACGGCGCCGGTCCGGGTCGAGCCGACCTCCAGGGCGAGCGCGAGGTCGGTCGGCAGTTTCACGTCGGCCCGGTACATGCGGATGCCGGCGAACATGCCCCAGACGCTGAGACCCACGGCGAGTGCGAGCAGAAGTTCCATCCCCTGTGCCCTCCTGCTCAGACGTCGATACGGGACATACGGCGGATGAGGACGAAGCCGACCGCGTACAGGCCGAAGGCGATGATCACGCAGGCCTGGCCGACGGGCGATCCCGTCATCCGGTCCAGCGTGCCGTCCTCGACGCTGTTCATGAGGAACAACGCCCCGACCCCCAGGGCCGGCACCGCGTAGGACGTCATGTTCACCTGTGACAGCTGGGTCCGTACCTCGCGCCGGGTCTCCTTGCGTTCCTCCAGGGTCTCCGTCAGGTTGCGCAGGGCTCCGACGACCTGGCCGCCCGCGCGGTTGGAGAGGACCAGGGTGGTGACGAGGACGACCAGCTCGCGGGAGGGGAGACGGTCGGCGAGTTCGCCCAGGGCGTCGTCCATGGAGTGGCCGACGGCCAACTGGTTGGCGACCTTCGCCAGTTCCTCACCCGCCGGGGCCTCCAGCTCCTCCGCCGCCATGCCGATCGCGGTGCGCAGCGCCAGGCCCGCGTGGGTGGCGTTGGCCAGGATGCGGGCCAGTTCGGGGAGTTGGTTGATGAACCTCTCGATGCGTTTCTGACGTTGCCAGTTGAGGAACTGCCAGGCCGCCCAGAGACCCAGGAGACCGGCGATCGGGCCGAAGAAGGGGGCCAGGGTGGCCTGGCCGATCAGCCACAGGCCGGCCACCGCCGCCAGCATGTGGACGAAGAACTCGCCGGGCGTCACGTCCAGGCCGGTCGCCGCCAGTTTCAGTTCCAGCTTGCGGCCCGTCGTCGTGCGGCGCAGTCGTCGGTCCAGGGTGCGGAAGCGGCGTCGGCGGCCGGTGCCGGGGAGTTGGCCGGTGTAGGAGAGGCGTTCGACCAGCTCCGCCCGCCGGGCCCGGCCCTGCCCGTACGCGTGCAGGCCCGCGACGGCCAGGGCGCAGGTCAGGACGGTCACGCCGGTGGTGAGGGTGATCAGGGTCTCGAGGTCCATCGGCGTTACCGGGCTTCCCTTGTCGTGAGTTCGTGTGCCTCGCGCGCCACCCCGAACGCCTGCGGGATCGGCTGGCTCGCCATGTACAGGCGGTCGGCGGTGCGGCGCGGGAGGGGGAAGTACTCGAAGGCGCCGTGGACGCGGCCGTCGGCGGCCATCGGCCGGGCGTTGAAGCGGGCGATCGTCGCCAGCCGGTAGGGCTCTCCGCCGTGGCTGTCGAGCAGGGCTATCTCGGTGATGCGGCGGGCGCCGTCGGCGAAACGGGTGAGCTGGACGACGACGTCCACGGCGCTGTTGATCTGGTCGTGCAGCGCGACGAAGGGGATCTCGACGTCCGACATCGAGGCGAGGGTCTGCAGGCGCATCAGGGCGTCCTCCGCGCTGTTGGCATGGACCGTGGCCAGCGAGCCGTCGTGGCCGGTCGACATCGCCTGGAGCATGTCGAGCGACTCGCCGCCGCGGACCTCGCCGACCACGATCCGGTCCGGGCGCATCCGCAGCGAGTTGCGGACCAGGTCGCGGATGGTGATGCGGCCGCTTCCCTCGACATTCGGGGGGCGTGACTCCAGGCGGATGACGTGCGACTGCTGGAGCTGGAGTTCCGCCGAGTCCTCGATGGTGATGATGCGTTCGCCGTCCGGGATCAGGCCGGAGAGCGCGTTCAGCAAGGTCGTCTTGCCGGTGCCCGTCGCGCCCGAGACGATCACGTTGAACTTGGCCTGCACCAGGCCCGCCAGCAGGTACAGCATCTGCTCGTCCAGCGAGCCGAAGCCGATCAGTTCATGGAGGGTGAAGGAGCGCGGGAAGCGGCGGATGGTGAGGGTGGGGCCGGTCAGCGACAGGGGCGGGATGATGACGTTGACCCGTTCACCCGACGGCAGCCGCGCGTCGACCATCGGGTTGGTCTCGTCGACACGGCGGTTGACCGTGGAGACGATGCGTTCGATCGTCTGCATCAGCTGGTCGTTCGACGCGAAGCGGATGGGGAGTTGTTCCACCCTGCCGCCCCGTTCGACGAAGATCGTGTCGGGGCCGTTCACCATGATCTCGGTGATCGAGGCGTCCTCGAGGAGGGGCTCCAGGATGCCCAGGCCCAGGGCCTCGTCGACGACCCGGCGGATCAGCTGTGAACGTTCCGTCGTCGACAGGACGGGGCCCTCGCGGCTGATGATGTGCCCCAGCACCCGCTCCAGCCGCGCCCGGCGCTCGGCGGCCGCCAGCGAACTCATCTCGGCGAGGTCGATCTCCTCCAGCAGCTTGGCGCGGTAGGAGGAGACGAGGTGGCCGTCCTCGGCCCGGCCGCCGTTCTCCTCGGGCGAGGTGATGCGTGCCCGCAGGCTCATGTCGGATGCCCTTCCCTCAGTGGTCGACCGGCATCGTGGCCGCCCTGTGCGCCTCGAAGTCCCCGACGCCGGGGATCACGGACGGGATGGTGACGGTGGAGGTGACCCGCACCTCGTCGCCGAGGAACGCGGGGTCGCAGCTCGCGTTCAGCCAACTGCTGGCCGCCTGTTGGCAGTCGCCCTGGACGTCCCCGTCGAGGGACGCGCTGCGTGCCCCGGTACGGGCCGCCGTGCCCGCCTGCTGGGCGCCGTAGGCGATCAGGCCGAGCTGTACGGCGCCCAGCGCGACCAGCAGCAGCAGGGGCAGGAACCCGAGGTACTCCAGGGCCACCTGACCTCGGTCGTCGCCGCTCCTGCGGTTGCGGCCGAACCTCGCACCGGGCCTCGCGCCGGACCTCTTCCCCAGCCTCTTCCCGGATCTCGTCCCAGGCATCTCAGTGGTCCTCTTCCTCGACCTCGTCCCAGGCATCTCAGTCGTCCTCTTCCTCGACGGCGCCCGCGTGACCGTGCACCGTAAACGGGAAGTCGATGGTCCCGGGGAAGAGAACGGGGACCTCGAGGGCGACGTCCGCCGTCACATATCCAGAGGACGAGCAGCTCACCGTGGCCCCGGAGCGCCACGCGTCCGACAGCTTGTCCAGCCCCGCCTGTTCGCACACTGCCTGCCGCTCCCCTCGGTGCGCCGCCGTACCCGCCCGCACCGCCTCGTCGGCAGCATTCCCCGCGAGCGTGAACGTGTACCCCACGAGGACGAACTGCCACACCACCACCAGGGTCACGACGATCAGTGGTGTCATGCCGAGGAACTCGATGGTGACCTGGCCCCGGTCGCGCGCCCGAACTCTCCGCATCCCGCTCACTCCCTCCGCCGCCGGAACCCGGCCGCGCCCCGGTCCCCGCCGCGGAGGACCCGGCCGCCGGGCCTGCGTACGAGGGCGGTCTCCGGCGCCCTGACCAGCCCGAGCTCCCCCGCGAGCGCCCACAGGGCCTGGCGGACGGAGCCCTTGGCATCGAGGGCGTGCACCCGGCCGGCGTCGACCGCGGCCTGGAGTTCCCGGAAGTTGGCGGGGACCGTGGTCGCGGCCATCGCCGTGCCGGTGATCTTCTGGATGAGCGGGGGCTGGATCTCCGTACTCCGGGTGTGGCGGTTGACGACGACGGTCGTCTCCTCGGCCTTGCGGATCTGGAGCCGGTCCCACATGCGCACGGTGCGTTTGGCGCCGCGCACGGCGACCACGTCGGGGGTGGTCACGAGCAGGGCCCGCTCCGCCAGTTCGACGGCGGCCGCGCCCGCACCGCTCAGCTGGGCGCCGCAGTCCACGACGACGACCTCGTAGCGGGCGCGCAGGGCGCCGATGATCTGGCGGGCGGCCCGGTCGGTGACCTCCTCGCCGCGTTCGCCCTCGCCGGGGGCGAGGAGGAGGGCCACTCCGGTCTCGTGGCGGAAGACGGCCTCTGCGAGGATGCGGGGCGAGATGTCGGTGATGGCGGCCAGGTCGACGACCGAGCGGCGGAACTGGACGTCCAGGTAGGAGGCGATGTCGCCGGACTGGAGGTCGAGGTCGACGAGGGCGGTGGGGCGGCCGGACGCCTGGGCGGCCAGCGCGAGTTGGACGGCCGTCAGGGTGGCGCCCACGCCCCCCTTCGCGCCGCTGACCGTGACGACGGTGCCGCCGACGCCGGTGAACACGTCGCCGCCGTGGCCGAGATGACGTCGTACGCCGACCGACCACTGGGCGACGGCCTGCACGCGGTTCGCGAGATCCTCGTAGCTCAGCGGGAGGGTGACCAGGCCCCGGGCGCCGGCGTCCATGGCGGCGGCGAACAGGCCGGGCCCCACGTCGGTGGTGACGAGGATGACGCCGACCGCGGGGAAGCGCAGGGCGACCTCCCGGACGAGCTCCAGCGCCGGTACGGGGCCGATGCGTTCGTGGACGACGACGACCTCGGGCAGTTCGTCGACCGACTCGGCGGCGAGCCGGGCGAGGGTGTCCACGAGCTGGGTGGAGTCGGACACCGGGGCGACCGGTTCGGCGTCCGGGAGCTGGCTGAGCAGGGTGGTGAGGGAACGGACCGCGTCCGCGTCGCCGACGGCCGGAAGGATCCTCGTGGGCATGGGCGGCGGCCTCTCACTTGTCCGTGACGAGTTCGTAGGTACGGTCCTGGTCGGGGACCGTGGTGGCGCCGCCGGGTGCGACGAGGGCGAGGCGGACGCGCTTGGCGAAGGACTCGGCGTACGTGATGCGCTGGGCGTCGAGGGTGGACAGCGCGAACGTGATGGGGACCGCGTCGGTGGGCGACTGGCTGCGTTTGTCCTCGTCCGGTTCGAGGGCCTTGATCTCGCCGACGTCGAGGACCCGGGCGTTGGTGACGATGATCTTCGACTGGTCGGGGTCGCTCTCCCGGGCGCCCTCGAAGGTGGCGTAGACGTTGACCGACGACCCCGGGGTGATCTTGCCGGCCACGCCGGTGGCCGCGTCGACCATGATGGCGACCTCCTGCTGGCCCGGCTGAAGGGCGGGCTGCTCGACGATCATGTCGCTCTGGAGCAGGGAGCCCTTCTTCAGCGTCGTCACGGCGATCTTGCCTCGGATGGCGGCGAGGTCGGTGACGGCGTTCTCCGACAGCCAGCGCTCCGGCATCTCGATCTTCTTGAACTGGCTCGCGCTCAGGGTGGTGTAGGGCGCCACGTCGGAGCGCAGCTCGTACGCGGTGACCTCGGGGCCGACCTTGGACTTCACGTCGTTGATGACGGAGAGGACGCCGGCGAACGCGCCGAGGGCGCACAGGACCGACAGGAGCAGGAGAATCACGCCGCGGCGCTGACGGGAGTTCATGAGCCGTGCAACCTCGTTGGGGGTCGGGTCGAGCGGACGGGAACCGGCGTACGGATCGAGCTGATCAGCCGCCCGCGGTGAGCGCGCGGGCGGGACGGGCGGTGAGTTCGGAGGCGGGCGGCGCGGTCGCGGAGCAGAAGACGCAGCGGTCACCGATGACGTCGATGCCGCACCAGTGGCACACGCTCTGCCGGACCGACGTGACCAGCTGGTACAGGACGGACAGGTCGGGCAGGTAGGCGCAGAACTCGATCGCCTTGCCGGTGCCCCACCAGTCGGCGGACTCGGCGGGCAGGTGCGTCTCGCGCAGCCCCTGGACCTTCCAGGCGGGGGCGAGGACCTCGGTGACCCAGTCGGACTGCACCTGCCCGCGGGCCACCAGCAGCCAGGTGCCGAACTCGGGTCCTGGCAGGGTCGTCTCGGGGCCGGCCTTCACCAGTTCCGGCTGCGGATGGGCGAGCACACCGAACTGACTACCCGGAACCCACGACCTGGCATGCGACTTGAGGCCGACCACGGGCACCCGGTCCAGGCGGGCGACCGAGCCGAGCAGCGCGCCCGCGTGGAGGTAGTGGGTGAGCAGCCGGCCCGCGGAGGCGAGCACGCCGGGGCCGAGGTCGCAGGTGGCCAGCTGACGCAGCTGGCGGGCGAGGACTGCCACCGCGAGCGGGGGAAGGTCGGGGCGGAACAGCGCGATGCGGTCGCTCTCCAGGAGGGAGCGGACGGTGTGCAGTCGCTGCTCCACGGCGGCGGGCACGGCCCGCGAGTACACGACGATCACGTGTCCGTACTGATCGACGAGGGCCTGGACGGCGGCGAGGGCGTCGTCCAGCGGCTGCTGGTCGAGGCCGGCGAGAACGGCGGCGGGCACGGTGCGTTCGTCCTGCGGCGGCAGCGCCAGGTCGGCTCCGGTCACTGCAATGGCTGTTGGCACGCGCAGCTCCCCGATTCCCGCGGTCCGGCCCACCGGCGTTACTCCGGTGCACCGGGGTGACTTCATTGCGTGACTACCTCAGCACTGTATCCACGCCCCTGTGGCCGGAGAACAGCTTTCCGTGACTGGCAAGCAACTCTTCTTCGCGCAAGTCACAGCAAACCGGGGCAGGTTGCGCACGTCCGGCCTGCACCGGCCCTCCACGACCGGACCCCTTGACAACAGAATTGGTCTGGACCAACTTACTGTCATGTCCCCACTAAAACGAAAGACACGACTCCGGTCGGGAGCCGCGGGCGTCATGGCCGCCGCACTCGCCCTGTCCGTGACGGGCGCGGCTCAGGCGTCCGCCGCGGACCTGAACAACGCCAAGAACGCGGGCTTCGAGTCCGGCCTGGCCGGCTGGACCTGTTCGGCGGGCAGCGGTACCACCGTCTCGTCACCGGCGCACGGCGGCGCGGCCGCGCTGAAGGCGACACCGGCCGAACAGGACAACGCCCGATGCGCCCAGACCGTGGCCGTGAAGCCCAACTCGACGTACACGCTGAGCGCGTGGGTGCGGGGCGGCTACTCCTACCTGGGCGTGACCGGCACGGGCACCACGGACGTCTCGACCTGGACGCCGGACTCGTCGGCCTGGAAACAGCTGTCGACGACCTTCACCGCGGGCGCTTCGACCACCTCGGTGACGGTGTACACGCACGGCTGGTACGGCCAGGCCGCGTACTACGCGGACGACGTGTCGGTGTACGGCCCCGACGGCGGCGGGGGCGGCGACCCCGCCCCGACGGTCCCGGCCGCGCCGGGCGGCCTGGCCGTCTCCGGTACGACCTCGTCGTCCGTCTCCCTCTCGTGGAACGCGGTGTCCGGCGCGACGGGCTACTCCGTCTACCGCACCGGCACCAAGGTCGCGGCGGTGACGGGGACTTCGGCGACCGTGACCGGCCTGGCCGCCTCGACGTCGTACGGCTTCCAGGTCACGGCGACGAACGCGGCGGGCGAGTCGGTGAAGTCGGCGGCGGTCACCGCGACGACGACCACCGGCGGCACCGGGGGCGGCACGCTGCCCAAGCACGCCGTGACGGGCTACTGGCAGAACTTCGACAACGGCGCGACCGTCCAGCGGATCTCCGGCGTCTCCTCCCAGTACGACATCATCGCCGTGGCCTTCGCGGACGCGACGGCGACACCGGGCGCCGTGACCTTCAACCTGGACTCGGCCGGCCTGGGCGGCTACACGGTGGACCAGTTCAAGGCGGACATCAAGGCGAAGCAGGCGGCCGGCAAGAAGGTCATCGTCTCGGTGGGCGGCCAGAACGGCACCGTGTCCGTGAGCGACCCGACGTCCGCGGCGAACTTCGCGAACTCGGTGTACACCGCGATGCGGACGTACGGCTTCGACGGCGTCGACATCGACCTGGAGAACGGTCTGAACCCGACGTACATGTCGCAGGCGCTGCGGTCACTGGCGTCGAAGGCCGGGTCGGGGCTGGTCCTGACGATGGCCCCGCAGACGATCGACATGCAGTCCACGTCGAACGGGTACTTCCAGACGGCGCTGAACGTGAAGGACATCCTCACGGTCGTCAACATGCAGTACTACAACAGCGGTTCGATGCTGGGCTGCGACGGCAAGGTCTACTCGCAGGGCTCGGTGGACTTCCTGACGGCGCTCGCCTGCATCCAGCTGGAGGGCGGCCTGTCCCCCTCCCAGGTGGGCCTCGGCCTGCCGGCCTCCACGAGCGGCGCGGGCAGCGGATACGTCTCCCCCTCCGTGGTCGACAACGCTCTGGACTGCCTGGCCAGGGGCACGAACTGCGGCTCCTTCAAACCCTCGAAGACCTACCCCGACCTGCGGGGCGCGATGACCTGGTCGACGAACTGGGACGCGACGGCGGGGAACGCGTGGTCGGCGTCCGTGGGCCCGCACGTGCACGGGCTGCCGTAGGGCAGGTGGCCTGCGGGCCGGTGTTCTGTGGGCCGGTGTTCTGCGGGCCGGTGTTCTGCGGGGCCGCGGCCTGTGGCCTGTGACCTGTGAAGGCTGTTCGGGCTCTGCCGTGATGCCGCGTCGCCCATTGCTCTCGACGGCGGCATCACGGCAGCAAGGCATACGGCCGCCTTCTCGGAGAACGTGTACCAGTGCGTCTCCGGCACGCGGGAGGCGTTCGAGAGGGACCCGGTGCGGATGCCGGACTGCCGGCGCCGAGTGCGGTCGGCCGGTTCCGGGGTCTCGCAGAAGCGAGGGGCGCGTGGTTAAGCTTTGAGGCTTTCCTGACAATGTGTTAGCTGTGTGGTGACGGGGGTTGTCATGTCCGAGGTAGAGGTGATCGTCGGCCAGGTCGTGCCGGTGATCAGCACGGCGGTGGTCGCGTACGGGACGGCGGTGCTCACCCGGGCGCAGGAGGCGGCGGTGGACGCCACGGCAACCCTGGGCCCGCGATTACTGGACAGGATCCTGCGGCGCGCCCCGCAGCCCGGACAACTGGAATCGGCCGTGACCGACCTCGCCGCCGCAGGCGGGGAGGACCCGGACGCGGTGGCGGCCTTGCGCCTGCAGGTCCGCAAGATCCTGGAGCGGAACCCGGAGCTCGTCACCGAGCTGGCCGGAATGCTGCCGCCCGCCGCGCAGGCCGGCGCGACCGGTACCAGGTCGGTCGCCATCGCCGGGAACAACAACGCGCCGATCTCCACCGGCGACAATTCCCCGATCCGGAATGCGCGATGAGCGCGGCCGGCCCGCCCTCCGACACGGATTTCGGATCGTCCTCTGCCCCTTCCTCTGCCCCTTCCTCTGACCCGGGCTCGGAGACGGGCACCGACCCGGGCTCCAACTCGGGCTCCGACCCGAACCCGGACCCGGGCTCCAACTCGGGCTCCGACCCGGCAGCCCCCGCGCCCCGGGAGCCGGACGCGGGTCCGGGTGAGCGGTCGGTAACCGTCGGCGGTGACAACAACGCGCCGATCACCACGGGGGACAATTCGCCGGTCCATCAGACCACCGTGGCCCCGAGGCCACTGACTCCGGCCGCCGAGCTGCCGGCGACCGCCATGCCCGTGGGACTCCCCGCCCGCGTCTGGGGGTTCGTGGGACGCGGCGAGGAACTGGCCGGCCTGGAGCGTGCGCTGGCAAGCAGCGGGCCCGGGGTGGTGGTGCAGGCGGTGCACGGCCTGGGGGGCATCGGCAAGAGCGCACTGGCGGCCGAGTACGTGCGGCTGCACGCGCGGCGGTACACACAGGTGGTGTGGATCAACGCCGAGACCGGGGCCGAGGTCGAGGCGGGCCTGCAAAAGTTCGCTGAGAAGCTCGACCCCCAACCCGAGTTCGCCGTCCTGCCCTCCGAGGTGCTGGCCGAGCGTGCGAAGGAGTGGCTGGCCACCCACGACGGATGGCTGCTGGTATTGGACAACGTCAACGCCCGGGGCGACATCAGCGCACTGCTGGACGATCTCGACACCGGGACGGGCCGGTTCCTGATCACGAGCCGCAGGGCGATCAACTGGAACCTCATCGGCGCTACGGTCGTACGCCTGGGCGTGCTCAAGCCGGACGAGGCCCTCGCCCTGCTGGCCGCCACCATCGGCACCACGCCCGGCACCCTGGACGGGGGCGCCGAGCTCTGCGGGGAACTGGGTTACCTGCCGCTGGCCATCGCCCAGGCCGGGGCATACATCGCACAGAACCAGCCCCAGGACCCACCCAGCGCCCGCGACTATCTGCGGGAGCTGGCCGACCACCCGGCCGCCCTGTACAAGAGCGGAGACGAGGACACCAAGTCCAAGCGCACGATCGCCCGGATCTGGCACATCACCCTGGACCGGCTGACCGAGAACACCCCGCTCGCCGGGGAGATCCTGCGGGTGCTGGCGTGGTACGCCCCCGACGCGATCCCCACCGGCCTGCTCGACCCGATGGCCCCTCAGCCGGGCCTGGGCGAGGCGATCGGGAAGCTGGCCGCCTACAACATGCTCACCCGCACCCCGGCCGACCGCACCGACCCACAGACCTTCGACCGGCTGGCAGTCCACCGCCTGGTACAGGCCGTCACCCGCACCCCCGACCCCGACGACCCGCACCGCCTCCCCGCCGCGATCGCCCATGCCCGCGACCAGGCCGCCGCGCTGCTGAGAACCGCCCTCCCCGGGGATCCGGAGGACCCGGGGACCTGGACAGCGTGGCGACGGTTGATCCCGCACATCGACGCCCTGGCCGACCGCACCATCCCCGACACCGCCGATACCATCCTCGTCTTGAACCACGCCGGCCTCTTCCACCTCAACCAGGGCGGCGTGGCCCGTGCGATCACCGACCTGCAACGCGCACACGACGGTTGCCACCAGGAGCTGGGCGAGGACCACCCCGCCACCCTGGCCTGCCGAAGCAGCCTCGCCGCCGCGTACCGGGCCGCGGGGGATCTGGGCCGGGCCGTCCCCCTGCTGGAACAGGTCCTCACCGACCGGGTGCGGGTGCTCGGCGAAGAGCACCCCGACACCCTCGGCTCCCGCCACAACCTCGCTGTCGCCTACATGTCGCTGGGGGATCTGGGCCGGGCCATCCCCCTGCTGGAACAGGCCCTCACCGACCGGGTGCGGGTGCTCGGCGAAGACCACCCCGACACCCTCGCCTCCCGCCACGACCTCGCCATCTCGTACCGGGCCGCGGGGGATCTGGGCCGGGCCGTCCCCCTGCTGGAACAGGCCCTCACCGACCGGGTGCGGGTGCTCGGCGAGAACCACCCCAACACCCTCGCCGCCCGCAGCAACCTCGCCGCCGCGTACCAGGCCGCGGGGGATCTGGGCCGGGCCGTCCCCCTGCTGGAACAGGCCCTCACCGACCGGGTGCGGGTGCTCGGCGAAGACCACCCCGACACCCTCACCTCCCGCCACAACCTCGCCATCGCCTACATGTCGGCGGGGGATCTGAGCCGGGCCGTCCCCCTGCTGGAGCAGAACCTCACCGACCTGGTACGGGTGCTGGGCGAGGACCACCCCGACACCCTCACCGCCCGCCACAACCTCGCCGCCGCCTACAAGTCGGTGGGGGATTTAGGACGGGCCATCGCCCTGTACGAACAGAACCTCACCGACCAGGTGCGCACGCTCGGCGAGAACCACCCCAACACCCTCACCTCACGCAACAACCTCGCCATCGCCTACGCGTCGGCGGGGGATCTGGGCCGGGCCGTCCCCCTGCTGGACCAGAACCTCACCGACCGGGTGCGGGTGCTCGGCGAGAACCACCCCAACACCCTCGCCGCCCGCAGCAACCTCGCCGCCGCGTACCGGGCCGCGGGGGATCTGGGCCGGGCCGTCCCCCTGCTGGAACAGGCCCTCACCGACCGGGTGCGGGTGCTCGGCGAAGACCACCCCGACACCCTCGCCTCCCGCCACGACCTCGCCGCCGCCTACAAGTCGGCGGGGGATCTGGGCCGGGCCGTCACCCTGCTGGAGCAGAACGTCACCGACCTGGTGCGGGTGCTCGGCGAAGACCACCCCTCCACCTTGACCTCCCGCAGCAACCTTGCGGCCGCCTACGCGTCTGCGGGGGACCCGGGCCGGGCCGTCACCCTGCTGGAGCAGAACGTCACCGACCTGGTGCGGGTGCTCGGCGAAGACCACCCCGACACCCTCACCTCCCGCGACAACCTCGCCACCGCCTACCAGACGGCGGGGGACCCGGGCCGGGCCGTCACCCTGCTGGAGCAGAACCTCACCGACACCGAGCGGGCGCTGGGTACCAACCACCCCAACACCCTCACCTCCCGCCACAACCTCGCCGCCGCCTACGCGTCGGCGGGGGACCCGGGCCGGGCCGTCCCCCTGCTGGAGCAGAACCTCACCGACCGGTTACGCGTGTTGAGCAAAGACCACCCCGACACCCTCGCCGCCCACAGCGACCTCGCCGCCGCCTACGCGTCGGCGGGGGATCTGGGCCGGGCCGTCCCCCTGCTGGAACAGGCCCTCACCGACCGGGTGCGGGTGCTCGGCGAAGACCACCCC